>JANMHK010000350.1:0-1629 GCA_031375135.1 Sphingobacteriales bacterium
AACTAGAGAACTGGTTACGAATGTAATGTTACTATAATAGAACAAGAGCTAATTCAAAATAATATCGATGAACATGACAATCTTCCTTAAATATTCGTTTTTGCTGCTTTTTATCTCTTTAAATTATGAAAAGACAACTGCGCAATCCACACAAAATGAATATACGGGAAGGGAATATACTGCCTTGAAAACAAGGCTGGCAAAAGGATGGAATACATGGAACTACAAGAGTGTAATGTCTCATGTACTGTTGCCCGAAGGCTTCTCCATTAATTTGTCATTAAAAGATCAATCTGGTAAACTGCTGGAGGATGCTTTAATAGGCAGGGAACACTACGGTAGCAAAGAGCGGGTTTCGGCAGGGCCGCGCGCTTATGATGGTTCTTATACAGAAATCGAGGTTGAGTGGCACAGCATTCAAATGAGGGTACAAACTGCCTCTTTAAACAATGAGCTATTTCTGTTGATAAGCCCTTTGAAGTGGTCGACGGGAGATTCATTATTAATTTCTCCCCGGATGCAATGGGGTAAAAAGGGAGAAATAAGAATAGACGGAAATCTGATGATCGGGAAAACTGAAACCAATACCATTAAGGTCTATGTGAATATCGAAAGGTCAACCACAACGGGCAATTATATCAACACATCGTTAGACAAAAAAATAGCGATTAGCTCCGCAAAGCCCAGGTCAGTAGCAGAGGTTGAAAAAATTATTGAAAAAGCGAGACTGACATTCGAATCAGCAAGACCAAAATTTAAAGAATCCCGAGATACGTATGACGCCCTGCAAACCGTGCTTGCATGGACTACCATTTATGATCCCAATAACAATCGGGTTATTAATCCTGTGAGTCGTACATTTTCCAATGATTGGGTGCTGTTTGGTTGGGACACCTATTTTGCTGCCTATATGTTAGCGGTGGACAACAAGGACCTTGCCTACGCCAATGCGATTGCTATGACAAAGGATATTACATCAAAAGGGTTTATCCCCAATGTGTCACAGCGGGGACATAAAAGTGAGGATCGTTCCGAACCGCAGGTTGGATCCATTATGGTTAGGGAGATCTATAGAAAGTACCCGGAAAAATGGTTCTTACAGGAAGTTTATGATGGGCTGTTGAGTTGGAACCGCTGGAGGGCCGCCAACCGGGATGTTGATGGGTATCTGGTTCATGGCTCCGATCCCTATGATTATGGCGACAATAAATCCCGTTCGGCCACGCTGTCCGGAAAAATGAAGGCGGCCAAGTGGGAGTCAGGTATGGACAATTCTCCGATGTGGGACGGTGCCGTGTTTGACTCTACCAGACATCTGATGTTGTTGGCCGATGTAGGTTTGATGGGTCTCTTTATTGCTGATTGCCACAGCCTTTCTGAAATCGCTGCTATTCTGGGAAAGACAGACGACGTAAAAGAGTTATCCGGAAGAGCGGAGAAGTATTCAAAAAAACTACAGACACTTTGGAATGATCAGTTTGGCTTGTACCTGAATAAGGACCTGGTGACGGGGGAATTTAGTTATCGGTTATCTCCAACCTTGTTTTATCCACTGCTCGCAAAAGTAGCTACCGTAGTGTTCCCTGCCTATTAAAGCATCCTCCAGCAGTTTACCAGATTGATCTTTTA
>JANMHK010000072.1:0-2084 GCA_031375135.1 Sphingobacteriales bacterium
CAACTGTAATTGCTCTGATCATAGATCAATGGTATTTTAATAGTTACTTCAGTGCCTGCAGGTGAACCGTCTGGGTTAGTGAGATCGAATACCTGCACATAGGCGTCCTCGGTTCCTTTTGACAGATTCCGGATCCTTTCCTGCGTCAGACGCATCCCTATCGATTTGTGATTATCGGGCCTGTTTTCAAGCCCCGCGGCTTTTTCCCGGCCCACACCATCGTCAGTAATACTGATGTATAGATTGTGGTCTTCCGCTGTGATCTCGATATCCAGCCTGCCCATTGATTCCTTATGCATCAATCCATGCCAGATCGCATTTTCTGCATAGGGTTGTATGATCAGAGGTGGTACTTTTACTTCTGTGGTTTCAATCGAAGACTGTACGGAGGTTTTGAATTCGAACTTGTTTTCAAACCGGATGGATTCAAGTTCGAGATACAGCTTGAGTGCATCCAATTCATTTTCCAGTGGGATCAGTTGTTCCTGGGAATGTTGAAGAATCATTCTGATCAGTTTCGAAAATTTAGTCAGATATCCTGAAGCCTCGTTCCTGTCATTCAGTAGAATGAAACGGTTGATAGAATTCAAAGAGTTGAAAATGAAATGGGGGTTCATCTGAGCCCTCAGTGTTTTCATCTCAAGCGCCAGGGATTTCTGTTCGAGTTCAAAAGTTTTCTGTTTCATCTCTGTCAATTGGAGTTCTTTCAACGAGATCTCCAGTTTTCTTTTGTATTTGTCTCTTACTCTTTTCCGTGCCAACAGGTAGATAAATAGAGAAGCCATGGAGACTGCCAATAACCAGAAAACAGTGGTTTGCCAGAATGCCGGTTCAATATTTATCACTAATATCTTCTCAGGTCCGTTGAAGTTATTACCAGATGCTGAAGCCTGCAGAATGAGTTTATACTCTCCTGGCGAGAGTTGGTTGTACTGAATGTTCTGTCCGGGATTGACGGTCTGCCATTGTTCATTCGCGCCTTCCAGCCGGTATCTGATTCGCGAAAATTGCTGATCGTTAAAGTCGAGCAAACCCGGTTCAAAACTGATGGTTTTGTGATCATAAGGAAGATTGAGGATGGGGAGATTATCAGCATATATGTTTTTTGAAAAAGACTTCCCGTTTACCAGAATATTTTTCAGGTAAGTAATTGGGGAAGGCATAGCGTTGATCTTTCCGGGATCAATCTTTACCAAGCCTTCATCGCCAGCATAAATGATCGCTCCTGCATGGTCTTTCATAAAAGGTGTTTGCCAGTTGAATTGGTTGCCGGTAAAACCTTCTTTGCCGGAAAGAAGCGAAAAAATGCCAGATGCAGGATCCAGGCGGATAATGTTGCCTTTGGATGTATTGAACCAGATGGTGCCATCGTTGGCGGAAGCGAGGGTGAGGATATCCAAAGCTTCAAGGCCATCAGACTTGCCATATTTTTTTATCAGCCTGAAATTTCCATCAAAGTGGAACAGTTCCTGCAAAGCCCCCACCCAATACGATTTGGTTCTTTTATCGAAATGGATGCTGGACCAGTTGATGAAATCGATCGGGGTTGGGTATAGATCCCAATTTTCCCCGGTTCGTCTGTAGCAGAGGTTGCGTGCTGTAAAATGAAGTCTTACAAAAATATACTCCTCATTGGCCAATGCGATATTGGTGACATGGTAGGGTAGGTCTATTAACTTTTGAGCCGTTGCTTTGCCAGGTTGCACCTGGTATATACCATGTTGATCTGAAAGAACAATGATCCCATTTCTAAATGGCCGGGACAGGTTTGCAACGATGGAGAATATGGGCTGTTCCTTTTCGTCTGTGAAATTTATGGTCAGCGATTTTTTTGTGGCAAGGTCCGTTTCCCTCAGGCTTTTGTTTTCGGGCGAGAGCGTCCAAGCATGTTTATTGAGGGTATCCAATCCGATCACTTTTTCCCCTTCAGCGAGAGCTAATCCATAATGGCTTCTGAAGTCGGACACGGTGTTCGTAACGGTATTCCAGACCCTTGTTCCATCCGGCATGCCCAGGATCACCAAACCGTGATCTCCGGCAACAAGATTCGTCGCCGGCAAATTGCCGGTACTTTCTTTGGGAAG
>JANMHK010000124.1:0-9405 GCA_031375135.1 Sphingobacteriales bacterium
GACTCAATAAGGTCTTTTTTGATTACATCATTATTCATACAACAGAGTTTAAGCGGGTATAAAAAAAGAGCTGGGAATGAGATATCGATTTGAAATCTTTCCGTTCAATATGGGGTAACCGCTTTCGAGACGTTAGCGGACCTTTTGAACAGCATTAATAGGGGAGATAGATAGTATTAAGATATCAATTAAATAAATGGTGGGAATACCACGATTGTAGTATTTGCATTATCAAAATATTAATTTGCCCAGTGGCGTCGTTAGCCACATCAGTCCTGCCTTCGAACTCCCCCTATCCCCTCAACTCCTCAATCCCCTGCGCAGTTTTTGGCAACTCCTTTCCCAGTAACTGGCTTCCGTCCGGGGTGATCAGGAAATCTTCTTCTACGCGAATGCCGCCGAAGTTCCGATAGGCGTTCAGGTTTTCGTAATTGATAAACTGGCTGCATTTTTTCTCGGCCGCCCATGCGTCCATCAGGCCGGGATTAAAATAAAGTCCGGGTTCTACCGTGAGCACAAAACCCGCTTCCAGGGCCCTTCCCAGGCGCAAAGATTTCAAGCCAAATTGAGTGCTTTGATAGAGCTCATCAGTGTAACCAACATATTTCTCGCCGAGGTTTTCCATATCATGCACGTCCAACCCCATCATATGCCCAAGCCCACAAGGAAAGAAAAGCGCATGCGCACCTTGCACAACAGATTCTTTGATGTCACCTTTCATCAGCCCCAGTTGCTGCAGTCCCCCGGTTAACTTTTCACAGGCATGAAGATGGACGTCCCTGAACAGCACGCCCGGCTTAAGCATATTCACCGCAGCCTGGTGGGCTTCTAACACAATGTCGTATATCGCTCTTTGGTTTGTGGTCATGGTAGGACTTACCGGAAACGTACGGGTAAGGTCACCCGCATAGTGCATGGCCGTCTCAGCTCCGCAGTCGCACAAAACAAGGTCACCCTGGCGAATCACCCTTTGGCTATAGCTGATGTGTAAGATCTGGCCGTTTGTGGTGAGGATGGTAGGGAAAGAAAGATCACCACCGGCGGCAATAGCAATGCTGCGAACCTTTCCTGCAAGCTCTGCCTCGGTCAATCCTTCCCTGGCCATGGCCATGGCCGCAAGCTGCATGTCAATGGTGGTATTGACCCCTTTGGTGATTTCCGCTACTTCATCGGCCGACTTAATGGACCTTTGAGCAACAACGGCCTTTATCAGTTTTACGGAAACCATGTCCGGCACCGCCGCAGGCGAAACATCCAGCAATGAACTCAACACCTCCACATGCTCCGGCCGGTAGGGCGGTAAGAAGTGAATTTCCCTTTTTTGTGAACGTGCTTTCCTAACGAAGGCTTCAAAGTCCTTGGTTCCTCCAACTTGTGAGACACCTGCTTTTTCAGACAAAGATTGCAAAGGCTCCTGAACTCCTGTCCAAACCATGTCCACAACCGTTACATCGTCGCCATACACGGTTGTAATATCATTGTCTACATCCATGGTGGCCATGACCCCGGGCCTGTCGATTCCAAAAAAATATAAGAAGCTGCTATCCTGCCGGAAAGGATAATGATTGTGTTTGTAATTCATGCTGCTGTCACCATTGCCAAGCAGCACAATCAAGCCGCTGCCTACAGCCTTTTTCAATGTCTCTCTTCGTTCTGTATAAATCGTTTTATCGAACATTGTATCCGCAGATTTTATAAAATGTAACGGGCCATTTCGCCGGATCGTCGGCAATTCGTTCGCGCCAAATGAAAGGTGCGCAACTAAAGATTCTCCTTCCAAAACTTCTCCATCGTCCTGCGTAAATGAAGCGACGTATTTTCCCCCTCATTGATGCCGTGAGTACGCATCGGATAAGACATCATAGAAAAAATCTTATTCTTCCTGATCAACTCATTCACCAACATTTCAAAACTCTGGTAATGCACATTATCATCTCCGGTTCCATGAATGATCATCAGCTTACCCTGTAAGTTACCGGCATGATTGATCGGAGAGCCATCATAATATCCTTTGGCATTATCACTGAGCAAACCCATATATCGCTCCTGGTAAGTGGCATCATACAGTCGCTGGTAGCAAACGAATGAAACTGCAATTCCTGTTTTATAGATTTCAGGATATCTGAACATACAATTCAGCGTCATCTGGCCGCCCCCGCTCCATCCCCACATGCCTACCCTGGAGCGATCAATGAACGGATACGTGTCAAAAATTTTAAGTGCGGCTTTACTTTGATCCTGTGAAGCCAGTATGCCTATTTGCTTGTAAATGGACCTCCGCCAGTCGTGCCCCCGGGGAACCTTAGTACCCCGATTGTCCACACTGATAACAATATATCCCTGTTGGGCCATATAATGATCCCAAAGATCATTGTACTGCCAGCCGTCCTGCACAGTAGTATTGGCTGGTTCACCGTAAGTAAAGAAAAGCAGTGGATATTTTTTTGCAGGATTAAAACCAACGGGCTTTATCATCCAGGCGTCTAACACCACGTCCCCGATATCTATTTTAAAAAACTGCTTCGGACTCAATTTCAGATTGTCATATTTCGCCTTCAATGCCCGATTATCTTCCAGCACCTTTTTAGTTTGATGCCGGGGCAATTGAACCACGGATATCACGGGTGGAGTTTCACTGTTTTGAAAAGTCTGAATCGCCCATTTCGCATTGGACGACATTTGGTAGCTATTATGCCCCGCCATGTTTGCCGGCGTAACTCGTTCTGCAGTTCCACTGCCATCAATACGACTTCGATACAGATACCGCTGTGTGAAGTTGTTGGGAGAAGCGATATAATATACATATCCGCCTGAGGTATCAATGCAGGAAATCTCCACCGCGTCAAAATCTCCCTTTGTAATTAAGGCCACCGACTTCCCATCCCTTGACACCTTGTAGAGGTGCCGCCAGCCATCTCTTTCGCTCGACCAGGTAAAATATTTCTCCTGCTCAAGCCAAAGTATATCATCGTGTACATCAAGGAAGGCTTTATCTGTTTCCGTAAAGCGATTCTCAAGCTTCATCGTATGAATATCTCCGAACCATACAAAATTGGTATCCTGCCTTCGGGTAAACTGCTGGATCATCACTTCGTGCGAATTCGGTATAAAGTCCATACGCGCCAGGTAGTTATTGCCGGGATCACGGGGTATATCGAACCACTTTGTCGAGCCACCTGCAGCCGGAGCCACGCCGATTTTTACAGCAGATAAAGTAGTACCCACTTTTGGATAGGGCAAAGGAATGGGAACAGAATAAATGGAATCAACATTATTAATGAGATAGAAAGTTCCTATGGCCTTGGTATCGGACTGCCAGTAAGCAATGTATTTACCATCTGGACTCCACCTGAAACCATCCCTGCAATCCAATTCTTCTTCATATACCCAGTCGAACGTACCGTTGATGATATCTCCTCCGCCGTCGTGCGTAATCTGGACGATGGCACCTGTAGCGATATCTTCCACATAGATATTGTATTTGCTTACATAGGCGACTTTTGATCCGTCGGGCGAGAACTTGGCAAACATCATGGTTGTTCTGTCAATGGATTTTCCAAGTTGCTGCAGTTTTCCTGTTTTCACATGAAGCACCCAGTAGTCACCCCGGGTATGGTAGCGCCATACCTTCCTTGTATTGGTGAATATTAATAGTTTGCTGTCGTCGGCAGACCAGTGATAGTTTTCAATCGTCAGAGGCTCGGCCGCTCCTTCCGGAATGAGATCTTTGGCAGAAACCACCACGCTTCTTTCGCCCGAAACAACATCATACCGTACCATATCCTTTCCGCGATATTGTCCATTTGGCTCCAGGGTAGAGTATCCCGTATTATCTTTCATCCATCTGGCAGGACCAAACCCTTTCTGGTTGTATGTGCCGTTGCTGTATATGTCTTCAAGGGTCAGCTTCTTCTGCTGAGCCATGGAGGCAAGGCCTGAAAAAATGGCGATGGTTAGAACCAGTAAATGGGTGATTTTTATTTGCTTCATGCTGCGTTGTGATATAGTAGTAAAATACCACATTGATGTTACTTCATCAAAAAAGCATCTGCCATAAATTTTCTTATATTCAGCTACACATTGGTTCCCTTATCACCCCTCTATGCAGCATATGTTTCGCGTTTGTTTCGCCATCTTCCTTGTGACCATCGGCCAACATCTCTACGCCCAAGCGCCCCTGCGTTTTCAAACCGTAGCAGGGGTCAACGGCATTTCGCTAGGCAAGATCAACGCCATCACCCAAGATAAATACGGCTACCTCTGGCTGTCGGACCAAACCAACCGCTGCATCATCAGGTACGACGGCAGCAAGATGGTCCGCTACCAGAACAAACCCTTCGATACCAACAGCCTCGGCGGAAATTATCCCGAGTGCTTCTTCGCAGACACCACCGGTAATCTCTGGATCGGATTCTTCGGCATGGGTATGGATAAATTCAATCCACATACCAATACCTTCACCCACTATCGTCATAACAATGCTAACCCAAATAGCCTTAGCAATGATAGTGTCACGGCCATCCTGCAGGATAAAGAGGGCAAGATCTGGGTGGGTACCAATCAGGGACTGAACCTGCTCAACGAGAAAACAGGTCAGTTCACCCGCTACAAAAACGATCCTAAAGATCCCGGTAGCCTGAGCTGGAACATCGTCAGGTCACTGCTGCTGGACAAGAACGGCGACCTGTGGATTGGCACGGGATCGATCTGGCTAGATAAAGGCAACGGTGGCCTGAACCGTTATAATCAAAGCACCAACAACTTCACCCGTTTTGTGCATGATCCTGCAGATCCCGGTTCCATCAGCGAGAATAGCGTGCGGAGCTTATTGGAAGACAGCTACGGAAATTTCTGGGTGGGAACGGGGGGCGATGGTATCCAGCTGCTCGATCGCAAAACAGGAAGATTCACGCGCTATCCCTACAATCCCCAACACCCTGAATTGCTGAGCCGCTCAAAACCCCGGTCCGCAGTTGATAATATCACCTTCATTGTGGAAGACGCGGCAAGGCAAATCTGGTTCGGTACCCATCTGGGTGGGATGGTACGTTACGACCCGGCCTCCGGCAAGGTGCAACGTTTCGACGGCGAGTTCGTTAGTGGTTCCCCAGTAAGAGATAGCACCAGCTGGGCCGCGCATGCCCTCAGCGATGGTACAGTTTGGATCAGCACCGAAATGTCAAACCTGTACAAAATTGATGTCAGGGAAAACAAACTGCCTTTTTATGCGCAAACGAGTCTTAGATATCGTGGCACCCTCAAAGAAAAAAATAACTGGTGGTTGAGCACCGAAAATGGGGTGGTTCGAAGGGAGCTGCGCACGGGACAATCCCATGAGTACAAGGTCAACGCCTCCAGTTCCCGCGGCATCAGCGGGTTAGTAACTTCGTTTCACCGCGACCGTTCCGGCCGTTTATGGATGGCCACCAAAAACGGGCTTGACCTGTACGACGATGCCACAGATACATTTATACGAACCCTTCTTGACAGCGTGCCTTCGCAGCGGCAACCTAATTGCATCAACTTATACGAAGATTCACACGGAAGGCTGTGGATCAGCACCTGGAATGGAGTGTACCTAATGGATGAAGAGAGAAAAAAGGTGCGTCATTTTTTGCCTGATCCATCTAACGAGAATTCCCTGAGTGGAAACATACCCTTGCAGGTCATTGAATTGAACAGCCAGGAATTCATCATCTCGGTATTCAACACCGGCTTTAATAAATTCAACCTTGAGAGAGATACATGGACCAGGTACCAGGCAGGTCTTGCAGGATCAGTAATGGCGAGAGACAAATCCGGCACCATCTGGGCCGGCTCCGGCGCAGGCATTTACCGTTTCGATAGCAGCGTAAATAATTTCATATCCCTTTCGTCGGAGGGAAGGATCAGCAACGAGGATGAAGTTATGTCGATGATCATCGACAAGAATGATAATATCTGGTACGCGACAGCTACAAAGCTCTACCGGATAAACGCTGAACGGGATATGATCAGTGAATTTGGGAGTTACTATGTAGCTTCAGGCGTTGAGTTCACGTATGGCTCAGGGGGCATGGTGGACGATAAATTGTTTTTCGGCAGTACCGGCGGGTACTATCTGTTCAATCCGGATTCCGTTGCCGGCATGGAGTCGCCCAGTAAAGTCCTGCTCTCGGGATTCTCGATCAATAACAAACCATATTTCGTGTCTTCTGATGGTCCGATGAAGGAGCCGATTCAGACTAGCTCCGGCATCACGCTGAACCATGATCAGAATACCTTCTCCTTTACGGTTTCCGTGATCAATTTCCGAACTATAGAAAATAACTTTCGATACCAGCTGGCGCCGTACGACGGGCAGTGGCGAAATGCCAACAGCGAAGAGCCCGTTCAATATTATAATATCCCGCCCGGTAAATATGTAGTGAAGGTCCGAACCCAGGGAATGGATGGAAAATGGAATACCCTTGAGATGAACCTTGTGATTAACCCACCCTGGTGGAGGTCTCCCTGGGCCTATGGGATCTATGCCATCCTGGGATTGTTCATGTTGTTCGGGCTGGACCGCTTTCAACGCAGCCGTATTCGTGCACAGGAACGGCTGCGAAACAGTGAACGTGAACTGGAGCATGCTCGCGAGATTGAGAAAGCTTATCACCAGCTGAAGTCTACACAGGCGCAACTGATACAATCGGAAAAGATGGCCTCCTTGGGTGAGCTTACGGCTGGGATCGCCCATGAGATTCAGAACCCCCTGAACTTCGTCAACAACTTCGCAGAAGTTAACACGGAGCTAGGCGCGGAGATGCGGGAAGCACTTGCAAAGGGCGATGGCGCTGATGCTGAAGGGATCTTAAAGATGATGACCGATAACGAGCAGAAGATTCTGCACCACGGTAAACGCGCCGATGCCATTGTGAAGTCGATGCTGCAACATTCGCGCAGCAGTTTTGGTGTGAAGGAGTTGACGGATATTAATGCGCTGGCAGATGAATACCTGAGGTTGTCGTACCACGGCATCCGCGCAAAAGACAAGAGTTTTCAGGCCGATTATTCTTTCACTCCGGATCTGGCTATTGGCAAGGTTAACGTGGTGCCGCAAGACATCGGCCGGGTGTTATTGAACCTGATCAACAATGCATTCTATGCGGTGAAGGAAAAAGCTAAAGATGCAGCGCCAGGTTACAAGCCGATGGTAACGGTAAGCACAAGGCTCTTGACTAAACAAAAGAATGAGTCAATTAGCCAATTAGCCAATGAGCTAATTATTTCGGTGCAAGACAACGGGTTCGGCATCCCGGAGATTAACCGAAACAAAATCTTCCAACCCTTCTTCACCACCAAACCCACGGGCGAAGGAACGGGGCTGGGATTGAGCCTGAGCTACGATATCGTGAAGGCCCACGGCGGTGAGATCAAGGTGGAGAGTAAGGAAAGAGAAGGCACTGTATTCACGGTCAGCTTGCCAATTGGCTAATTGACTAATTGGCTAATTACTGCTGCATATATTTTTATTAAACAGTCACAAATGAAATCCTATTACACCATCATCATCGCTCTCCTGATGCTACTGGGAAAAGTTCATTCCCAGGAACTGGTAAAAGACAGCCTAAACATGGCATTACAACATGCAGTTGATGACTCGTCAAAATATAAGGTTCAAATGCTGTTGACTGATTTTTATATTGAGAAAGACAGGCCCCTGTCTATTCAATATTCAAATGCATGCATTGAACTGGCCAGGAAAAACGACAAGTTCCTCGATGAGGCATCTTCGTTGACCGACAAAGGACATGCGCTTACACATCTGGAAAAATATTCAGAGGCTTATACTTGCTTTACCGACGCATTAAAAATTGCGGATGATCCATCCTACAACGGAAAATCTTGGGATAAGACTACCACCGGGGAAAAAGAACGACTTATGATCCTCTGCAAAGTGTACCAAAATTTTGCAGGTTTGCAGGAAAGCGCCAGCAATAATGCAAAATCGAAAGAACTTCTCCTTGAAGCAAAAAGCATTGCTGAAAAAAATGGATTCTTCAAAAACCTCGGATCCCTAAACCTCGATCTCGCACATCGCTATCTCAATTCGGATCATACTGATACGGCATTGATATTGGCACGACAAGCTATGCACTTCTTAACGGCTGCGGGTGAAATGAGGCCTTTAGGTTATTGCAATATGCTCATTGGCCTGATTTGGCAGAAAATGAAAGGCTATGATTCCACACTGTATTATTTTAGAAAAAGCGTGGCCATCAGTTCATATTTCGAAAACTATACAAATTTGACTGCCGGCTTTACGAACCTTTCATCCTATTACATCAGTGTGAAACCCGATCCTGATTCGGCTATTTTTTACACGCAAGCCTGGTTAAAAATATTGGAAAAATCCGGAACTGGTAACTTTGGCGCAGCCTATTATAATATGTCAGAAGCATATAAACTGAAGTATAATAAAGACAGTATCATAAAATATCAAACCCTTGCCATTTCCGAGAAAGACAAGGCCTTCCAAAAAAGAGGCACGTCTCTAACCAGTCTTCAAAACGAGGCTTTGGTTGAACAGGAACAAATGATGAAACTAAAAGAGAGAGAAGTGGAAAACAAGAATCGGCTGCGCATTTCCATCATTGCGGGAGTCCTGATTCTATTTGGTTTGATCTCACTGATATTATATAATAACAATCGTAAAAAACAAAAAGCCAACAAAGCGTTGGAAACAACACTTGCTCATTTGAGGTCGGCCCAGGCCCAACTGATACAATCAGAAAAAATGGCATCGCTCGGTGAACTCACTGCAGGTATCGCCCATGAGATTCAGAACCCCTTGAACTTCGTGAATAATTTTTCCGAGATAAATAAAGAATTGGCGGAGGAACTGGAGCAGGAAATTGATAAAGGAAATTATGCAGGTGCAAAACTGATCGCAAAAGACATCAAAGACAATGAAGAGAAAATTAGCCATCATGGCAAACGCGCTGATGCGATTGTGAAAGGCATGCTACAACACAGCCGCAGCAGCAGCGGAGCAAAAGAACCCACAAACATCAATGCATTGGCAGATGAGTACCTACGTTTGGCGTATCATGGCCTAAGAGCAAAAGACAAATCCTTCAATGCTACCATCAAAACAGATTTCGACGAAAGCATCGGCAAAATCGACATCATCCCGCAGGATATAGGCCGGGTATTACTGAACCTGATCAACAATGCATTCTATGCTGTGAAAGAAAAAGCTAAAGACGCAGCACCGGGTTATGAGCCGATGGTAACGGTGAGTACTAGACTGGTCGATACCAAAGAGAATTCGCCAATTAGCCAATTAGCCAATCAGCTAATTCTTTCGGTTGCCGACAACGGCATGGGAATTTCAGAAGCCAACCGAAACAAGATCTTCCAACCCTTCTTCACCACCAA
>JANMHK010000163.1:0-2564 GCA_031375135.1 Sphingobacteriales bacterium
GGCGGACTCTGCACCTTGCCCAATGGCTCACTGGCCGTAACTACCCGAAGAGGTGATGTGTTCATCGTTGAGAATCCAACATCAGCTAAACCCTACTTCAGAAAATTTGCGTCAGGACTTCACGAAGTACTTGGTGTTGCATTTAAAAACGGATCCCTTTATGTCGCGCAACGCGGCGAATTGACCAGACTCTTTGATTCGAATATGGACGGTCGTGCTGACATATACGAAACCATCTACGCCTGGCCTATCACCGGTAATTACCATGAATATAGTTTCGGTCCAAAACTGGCGCCGGACGGATCTTTTTTCGTTACCCTGAACTTGGGTTTTCCCGATCCCTGGTGGCATCCCGTGAGCGCTGTTCCCTGGCGGGGATGGACGCTGAAGATCTGGGAAGATGGAAAGATGGAACCCTGGGCAGCGGGCATGCGTTCGCCTTGCGGGATCAGCATGATCGACGGGGAATTATTTTATACAGATAACCAGGGGGACTGGGTAGGATCGGGCAGCATTATGCCCATCAACAAAGGTAGTTTCATGGGCCATCCGGCCAGCCTGGTATGGACAGGAATGCCTAACTCACCCCTTACGTTAACCCGCGAAAAAGTATTTTCCAAGATCAATCCGAGGATTGAATTCGACGCAGATAAAAACCCATCGAAACCCGAAAACATTGTTGCTGAAAAAACCATCACGTTGGCTGATATGAAAAAAGAATTCCCTGAACTGCAACTGCCAGCCGTTTGGCTTCCGTATGGCATACTCGGCATTTCGAATTCAGAAATTGTAAAAATTCCTAAAGGGCAATGGGGTCCATTTTCAGAACAACTTTTGGTAGGTGATCAAGGACAAAGCAAGATCTCAAGGGTGTTCATGGAGCGGGTCAATGGCGAATTGCAAGGCTGCGCCTGGGAGTTCAGATCTGGCTTTCAATCCGGCATTGTTCGCATGGCATGGGCAGAAGATGGCTCCCTCTTTATTGGAGAAACCAACCGTGGTTGGGGTTCTGCCGGTGAAGCCAATGAAGGTCTGCAGAGACTGACTTGGAATAAGAAAATCCCTTTTGAAATGAGAACAGTGAAAGCCATGCCCGATGGTTTTGAAATAGAATTTACGAAGCCGGTCGACAAAAAATACGCGGAAGACATCGCTTCGTACCAGGTCGAAAGTTATATATATAAATACCAGTCGGTCTATGGAAGTCCGCCCGTGAATAAAATGAATTGCGCTGTGAAAGGCGTGAAACTTTCTGACGATGGCTTAAGAGCAAGGATCGTCGTAGCAAATCTTCGCCCGCATTATATTCATATCATTACGCTGCCTGGCATCAGGGATAAAGAAAAATCATATTCGCTGGTTCATCCCACGGCCTATTATACCCTCAATAGTATTCCTGCCGGCGCTAAACTAAATGCTTCAGAAGTCAGTACAAAGAACACTGCAAAGACCATAGCTGCAGCAGCCACAGAAAAAAGCAGCAATGCCTACAACGAGGTGAAGCCCTTGTTGATCAAGCATACCTGTGTAGCGTGTCATAACCCCGACAAAAAGCAGGTAGGGCCTGGTTTTAACGAGATTGCCAAACGAAATTATACTACTGAGCGGATACTGCAGCTGTTGAAAAATCCGGAGCCGTCAAACTGGCCAAGCTACTCAACCCCGATGCCGCCGATGCCTCAGGTGCCTGAGAAAGATGCCATCAGGATCGCAAACTGGATCAACTCGCTGTCTAAAAAATAAATGCCGCCGAAGGTCATTGGGCTTTTTAATAAAAACACAACGATCATCATTCAAACACGAGATACATACCGGCCACAATGACTAGAATGGCCAGCGAAGTGAGGCCAAATAAGATCAGATTGTATAAGTCCGGAAAAGGATTGATCAGGCTCAAAACACAACTCACAAAGCCCATAAAAGCACCAAGCCCCATACAGATAAATCCGGCGAACTGTCTTTTTTCGTTTCTCAGCTGCTGGTAAGCTTTGACATAGAGTTTGATGGTATCATCGTCCAGCCCCTCCCCTTTGAGATGAGTTTCTACTTCGGGAAGTTCTAATTGCTGAGCGGCCCATTGTTGTAAAATGATCTTATCTACAGAAACAGGATAGGTCATGGCCTTGGTTGAATGATAAAAATTAAACCATTTTCCGCTAACAGGCAAGAGTCTGTTTAAGGCCTCAGGCAGGAAGAAAGTTTTAACTATTTTCACGGGATGCATCCGCGTATTCAAAAACTATTTCAGTGTATCGAATTGGAAGAAGCCGAGCAGGTTCAACGATTCCGTCTCGATCAGCAACATAGCCTTCGGGCCCTTAAATCAGAAGGCCTGGCCCTTCATCCGATCAAAGTGGTCAGGAAAAGTTTCGGCTATGCCGATTACCCGGAGATCGCGTTCCGGCTTCCCTTCCCCGCCGAAACCCATCTTTTTAAGGACGGAGCAGCCATCGAATGTTTTACTACAGGAGAAGAACCCATAAAGGGCGTATTGATCAATATGGAGGGCAAGGCGGGCGAGTTCCGTCTGTTCGCGCCTAATTACCCGGATTGGATAGAAGACG
>JANMHK010000214.1:0-3410 GCA_031375135.1 Sphingobacteriales bacterium
CGGCAGTTTGAAAAATGGTAAGGGCGGTGATGGTATGAAATATGCTGCAAGAATGAAATCAGTGATCAAAGAAGGGAGCAGCAGGGTATCTGACAATGCTATTTCAATCAGGAATGCAGACGAGGTGACGCTCATCATTACCGCATCCACAAATTACAAACTCAGCTACCCAACTTATATCGGCAGCGATCCCCTTACTACTTCGCTCGATCAATTGCAAAAAGCATCATCTTACAAATATGAGGAACTGCTCAAAAGGCATGAGCGTGATCACCGATCGCTGTTCGATAAAGTCAGTCTCCATCTTTCAAATATTCAGTCGGACACTATACCAACAGATCGAAGACTAGTCAACCAACGGAATGCTGACGATCTACATTTATACGAACTCTATTTTCAATTTGGTCGCTACCTGCTGATCGCATCATCGAGGGAAGGATCACTACCTGCAAACTTGCAGGGCCTTTGGGCCAACACCATCCAAACCGCCTGGAATGGAGATTATCATACCGATATCAACATTCAAATGAATTACTGGCCGGCAGAGATTACAAACCTCTCAGATTGCCAGGGCCCGTTGACCGATCTCATTGAATCGCTTGTTGAACCCGGTAAGAAAACGGCTGCCGTTCAATACAGGGCCAAAGGTTGGGCCATTCATCCCATCACCAATGTTTGGGGATTCACCGCTCCCGGCGAACATCCCAGCTGGGGTATGCACCTGGGCGCAGGCGCCTGGCTCTGTCAGCATCTCTGGGAGCATTTTAAATTTAACCCTGAAAAAAAATACCTCGAACGTGTTTACCCCATCATGCTTGAATCGGCACGCTTCTATTTAGACTGGCTGGTTAAAGAACCAAACACAGGAAAATGGGTTTCAGGTCCTGCTGCTTCTCCGGAAAATTCTTTCAAGGCCCCTGATGGCTCTATCGCTCAGATCACGATGGGTCCATCCCATGATCAGCAGGTGATCAAAGAATTGTTTGACAACCTGCTGAACGCAGCGCACATGCTTCAGAAGAATGATGCCCTGATTGACAAGATCAGGAGTGTAAATAGAGAACTTGCCCTTACGCAGATCGGTCCGGATGGACGATTGATGGAATGGCGCGAACCCTATGAAGAAACCGAGCCGACGCATAGGCATGTCTCCCATCTTTATATGCTATACCCCGGAACTTCCATCGACCCGTCAAAAACATCCGAACTCGCGATGGCCGCAAGGAAAAGTTTAGATACCAGAACAGATATCGGAACGGGTTGGTCATTGGCATGGAAGATAAATTTCTGGGCAAGGTTGAAAGATGGTGAACGTGCATATCTGTTGCTGAAAAATCTACTCAGACCCATTGATAACTACGGGATCAATATGTCCAATGCAGGCGGCTCCTATCAAAATCTTTTCTGCGGTCATCCTCCGTTTCAAATCGACGGAAATTTTGGAGGCACAGCGGGTATAGCAGAAATGCTTTTGCAAAGCCATGTAGAGGAAGATGGAAAGAATGTGTTGCAACTATTGCCGGCTATTCCAAGGGCCTGGTCAACAGGAGAGATCAAAGGTTTGAAGGCGCGTGGCGGATTCGAAGTGAATATCGCATGGAAAGACGGCGCTCTCACCTCATGCGAAGTGAAATCATTGGTAGGCATCGATCTCAAGCTGAGTTATAAAGGCAGCACCGGCAGCATGACAACAAAGCCAGGCAGAACTTACAAGTTCACAGCAAGCTCGTTTCAGTAAACTCCAAAATAAATGACCTCAGTAGTAAAATATTTCAGAACAGGGGCAGATTCATTATCAGGGAGCGGCTTTAGGTAAAGCGCTGGCCGCATTTTTTCTTGTTAACTTCATCAATAAGTAAAAGTATGACCGAGAAGCAATACCCATTCTATTTGAAATCCACCGTAATTCTTTTTGGAATTATATTATTGGTCTACGTCTTATTCAACTTGAAGGATATCATGATCCCACTAGCGTTTGCCATGGTCCTGGCCATCCTGCTGAATCCAATTTGTAACCGGCTACAAAAAAACAAAGTACCCAAGGTACTGTCGATCATTATCACACTGCTGCTCACTTTTCTTGTATTTGGCAGCATCATGTACTTTCTTTCTACCCAGTTTACGAGGTTTACTGACGCAGTACCCTTGCTCAAAGAAAAATTAGCTGCTCTTACCACCCATTTTGAGCAATGGACTGAAGCACAGCTTGGGATAACGGTTCAAAAACAAGTTGAACTACTTAATGAAGCACTGAGCAGCAGCAAGGCTTTAGTGGGTTCAACACTGAGCACCGCTGCCGGCATACTTGGCATTATGCTTCTGCTTCCGGTGTATATATTTCTGTTCCTATTTTATAAAACCCTGATCCTGAATTTTCTTTTTGAGGTATTCGCCGAAGAAAATTCAAAGCAGGTTGGTGATATCGTGAACGAGACTAAAACGGCGATACAGAGTTATATGGTAGGACTATTGCTCGAAGCATTGATCATTACCACACTCAATTCCACTGCGCTATTAATACTAGGTGTTAAGTATGCGGTCCTGTTGGGCGTCATCGGTGCGATTTTGAACCTCATCCCATATATAGGCGGAATCATTGCGATCGCATTACCGGTATTGATGGCGACGGTGACCGAAGATGGCTATAATACCCAGCTCGGCATTTTAATCGCCTATTTGATCATCCAATTCATAGACAATAACATCCTTGTGCCGAGGATCGTCTCTTCTAAAGTTCAGATCAATGCCCTGATTTCTATCGTAACGGTTTTACTTGGGGCTGCGCTTTGGGGTGTGCCCGGTATGTTTCTTTCCATTCCTTTTGTGGGCATTCTAAAAATTATTTTCGACAGAATTCCTGACCTCAAGCCGTGGGGGAAATTATTGGGAGATACAGTGCCCACGCGTCACAAAGGCGAGATATGGAATTTGAGACGAAGGAGGGATGCAGACTAATGGGACTTTAAGCTCATTTCACTGGAAGCGTTACCATAAACTCTGTATACTCTCCTTCAACTGAATCTACATTCAGCGATCCACGGTGTGCTTTCACAATGTCATAACTCAAGGAGAGTCCAAGCCCCGTGCCCTGCCCGGAAGGCTTAGTGGTAAAAAAGGGTTGAAAAATTTTATCCCTTGTTTTCTGTGGTATGCCCATGCCATTATCCCTTACTATAAGTTCGATCTTATCGCCAAGGTTCTTCGTTGAAACTGAAACCTTCGGAATATATCCGGGCAAGGATGCTTTATACTTTTCTGATACTGCCCAGAATGCATTGTTGATTAGATTTAAAAGCACTCTTCCTGTATCCTGAGGAATGACTGCAATTTTAGGCAGATTGGGGTCGAAATCTGTTTTGAAGTCTGAGTTGAAATCTTTATCTTTTGCTCTCAATCCATGATAAGCCAAT
>JANMHK010000366.1:0-6907 GCA_031375135.1 Sphingobacteriales bacterium
ATCGGTACCATGGGTAATGATGATCTTCTGTTCTTCTGCCTTCACACAATGATCGGCGATCACCAGGCGGTCCTGTTCCGTCATCTCCAGGCTATCGATCATCATCAGGGTCCTGATGTCAACGTCAACCCGGCAGCGGCCTAAACGGAGCATTTCAGTAAGATGGGTATCCTTGAAAAAAAGCTCTCCGGTCAGTTCGTTATATTCCTTGTCGAACGTCCCGCCGGTGATTAATATCCTGACTGCCATTCACAAATTTACTAATTTACTAATTAGCTCATTGACTCATTAAAATCGACTCATTAGCTAATTAGCTCATTGGCTAAATTAAAAACATAGCCAGTATTAAAGAATTGGCTAATTAGCCAAGCCAATTGGTCTAGGGATTCAACGTGGCGAATACGAGTCCCGCAATGAAGGCTTGGAGGATGCCGTATCCCAGCCAGCTTAATACCATTACCGCAGAAATATCAATGGCACTGAATGTGAGCCAGAGTACTGGAAGCAAGGCTACAATTCCGTAAACAAATGCCATTTCAACGGCCTTCATAAACGCACCGCCGGGAAGAATTTCTTTATATCTTTCCCAGAACCATTTCAGGGCAATGCTAAGTACAAAGGGATGCGCATAGAACATCCAGTCTGTGCCTGCATTGGACCATCTGAATACAGGGCTGAAATATTCTTCAGCAACAGAAGGGAATACTTTGATCAAAAAATAGAGTAATGCCAGGCTTACCAACAAAAGGATCACTCCGGAAGTTACAGTGGCTGTTATCGCTTTTTTCATGTTTGAAGATTATTAATGATGATTGTCAAATGATTTTTCTAAAAAACAAATTGAAGTGAACGTTGATCTCCTCATTGATCCGAATAAGTCCACCGATTTTCCTTGGTGGCACAAGCTGGAAATCTGAGAACTTCATAAGCTTTTCACCTTCCAATTTCAACTGATTACCTCCAATGGCTTTGCATCGGTAGCTGACGTCCATTTTTCGCTTAACGCCCGCCAGTTCAATCACTACCACACCCGCTACAATACCTTCTTTATGGAACTCGTCGAGTGATACAAAGTGGATCTGGAGATCGGGGTATTGGTCAACTTTGAGCATTTTCCTGAAATCAGCGGTTATGAATTTTTGATGACAGTCAAACCTTTTAATATCAATTGATAAATGACTGTTGCTGAATATAAATTTCCTGCTGATATCATCGCTCACATGTCTGAGGGTATCTACTCCAACGTACTCCAAAATATCGCAAGTGAACTTATTGATGTTAGAACTTCCATCGATCGCAAGCGTGCTATTTCTTTCAATCACCCAGTAGCCCGTAACGGCCCGGTGTTTGAAGGAAGTGAGACAAACCAATATGATGATCAGGAAAAAACGCATAATCTGAGTTGAAACAAAGCCAGGCTGGTATGCCAACCTGGCTTTGGAAAAACAAATCATAAGAACTAGAAACCTACGATCGCTTCAATCACATAGCCATTGAATTTTCCACCTGCTCTATAATCGCTGGTTGGGAAATCTTTATATTTCTGTGTAACGAGTTCACCTTTCATCATCACGTTCCTGGTAATGAACCAACCTGCAGCAAATGCTGTACGGCTCACTTTAATGTCATTCGCCATACCGGCAAGCCTTCCATCAACAGTATTGTAACGTGCACCTACAAATACTTTTTCAGCTGCACCGATTCTGTAAATACCTTCCATCGCAAACTGATTCATCTTCCTGGTTTTGGTCTCATTTTTTGCATAGCCTTTAGCTTGTTCTAAAGTTCCAAACACTTCAAGGCCCTGGAATTTCACGAAACCATTCAGCATGACTGCAGTAACTTTTTTACCAAATCCTGGATTAAGACGGCCGGAGAAAGCAATGGCTGTAGAAGCTGGAAGTGCGGCGCCATAAGCTGATTTTTCCATCACGTTCTGATAGTTAGATCCTGTGCGGTCGCCACCATAAAGGGTCAAGCCAGATCCGCTAGAACTGCTGTTGGTGTACAAACTGGCAGTAGCACGTACCCTGATCTTTGGAGCGAAAGATTTATCGAATCCGCCTTTCAGATAGAATGATGGGTTTCTGCCTGCATCCTTATCAGCCATGGCTTCTTTATTCACAGAATCCACATGCCCTTTGATCATACCGTTGGTAACACCAATCATTCCTATCAAGGCACCTTTCCTCAGGTAAACCTCACCGCCGATCTCAGTAGCAAACGCATCCATGATGTTTTGTTCCATGAATGGAGACAACATGGTTTGTCCACCATCAGGACGACGGAAATGGGCATCACCATAGTTGATTTCCATATGGCCTACTTTGATAGTAGCTATGCTCATCAGGTCATCCCAGAATTTTCCTTTGAATGGGAGTTTGTCAAACTGGATATATCCACCTTTCACCCAAGCTTCGTTGTGGTGCCGGGAAGATAGATAGGTAGTCAGGTTCAACCTGATACCATCAGATAGTTGCACGTCTGTCATCAGGTTGGCCTGGGCAGTCATGAAACCGTTCTGTAATGGATATAATTTGTTTGAAGTAGCATTGTTAACTGCTGCTTTGTTTTCATGTTTCAGGTTCTGATATTGCTGAGTAAATCCAGCACCTACCCTTAATCTGAAGCCATAGAAATTGGTACCCTGAACCTTTGGTGTTTCAAATGTATTGATCCCCCTTTGGTCGTAGTAATTGAAATATTGGATGCTATCGTAATACTGCAAATAAGTCTTTACTAATTCTTTAGTGTCTGTCTGAGCCTGCATAACTGCAGGGATTGCCAAAAGAAATGCTAACGCCAGCATGCTTCTTTTAAAAATTGAATGGTATCTCATGATCGTAAGTTTTAAAAAATTAAAATGTGTTTTGATTTGATTTTATTGAGGCTTCATAGTGATATGGTAAAGTATGTTTACATCAGGACTGGTTTTGATCGCTCCCAGCATGATGCTGATGGGCTTCACGTTGTAGTCTGTTGTCAACAGTTTGTATTTGCCCTCTATCGTAATGGATTTATCGGCATTGATTTTCCCGGTCGCGATCAGAGTCACATCTTTTGTTCCGGAACTGATGCTCAGTTTTCCAGGAGATGTGATGGTGAAACTGTTGGCCCCGTTTGATTTTACCGTGCTGGAGGTAGAAACAAACTTAACTGCTGGATATTTGTCAGAAGCCATGGCTTTATATGCATTGTTATCCATGGTTGATCCTTTCTCACTTTTAAGAGTGACTACGTTTACTATGAAATTGAGATTGGAGACCGCGGTGGGATTTCCATCTGCGTCTGTCGTAAATGTTCCATTGCAGCTGCCGGTGTTACTCGTCATGATCCAGTCGTGGATATTGGAAGTTCCTTCAACAACGATCTTCGCGTTGTTTGCACCCAGTCTGACCTGAGCGCTGGAAAGACCGGGAAGCAGGATCAAGACCACGATCATAAAGCTGATTATTTTTTGTACTGTTTTCATCTCTTGTGTTTGATAGCACAAACCTATCAACATTGTAAACCCTGTAGAATGACCTACTGTAGTTGTGAAACTGATGTTACAGAGTATGGTATATGACGTATGTCATAAAATCTGCATAAAAAAAGGCAATCAATAATGATTGCCTTTCTGACTTGCTATCGGGTGATCTATGCAGTCACCCTGGTTGTTTTGGGTAGTTTATATCCTTTAAGCTTGCCATTCAGCAGGCTCTTTTGTTTTTTCTCTTCAATCGCAGCCTGAGCAGCGGCCAGGCGGGCAATCGGCACCCTGAAAGGAGAACAACTCACATAATTCATCCCGATACGATGGAAAAATTTTACACTTTCAGGATCGCCGCCATGTTCGCCGCAAATTCCAACCTTCAAATGCGGTTTGGTCTCCCGACCTCTTTCGATTCCCATTTTCACCAGTTCGCCAACCCCATCCTGATCAATGGTTTGGAAGGGATCATCTTTCAATATCCCTTGATCCATATAATTAGGAAGAAATCCTCCAATATCATCACGACTGAAACCAAAACTCATTTGTGTGAGGTCATTGGTTCCGAAGCTGAAGAAATCAGCCACTTCAGCCAGGCGGTTTGCCTTAATGGCGGCCCTTGGGATCTCAATCATGGTGCCGAATGAATAAGCGATCTTCTTAACCTTCATCGCCATGCAGACTTCTTTATATACCTTATCAACAATCGCGCGCTGGTGTATGAGTTCATTCACTGTGCAAGTGACCGGGATCATGATCTCGGGCAATGCCTTAATACCTGCATTATTCAGTTCAGTCGCAGCTTCCAGGATGGCTCGGATCTGCATCTCCGTGATCTCCGGATAACTGATCCCCAGTCTCACACCACGGTGACCCAACATCGGATTGTTTTCGTGCAATGCGAGAACCCTTCTTCTCAACACACTCATGCTGATACCCAGTTCTTTACTGAGTTCGTGCAGTTTCTCAACATCATGGGGAACAAATTCATGCAGGGGTGGATCCAGTAATCGTATCGTAACGGGATGGCCTTTCATCACTTTCATGGTATCCTTGATGTCTTTCTTGACAAACACGAACAGATCGTTCAGCGCTTTTCTTCTTTCCGGTTCTGTTTTGCTCATGATCATTTTCCTGAGCAGGAACAGCGGCTTATCGGATCCTTCACCATAGAACATGTGTTCGGTTCTGAACAGTCCAATTCCCTCTGCACCGAAGGCCATGGCCTGGGCCGCATCTTTTGCTGTGTCGGCGTTTGTCCTGACCCCCATGGTTTTGGTTTTATCCACCAGCTTCATGAGTTCTTTATAACTCTGGTTTTTATTCAGGTCGATGTCCACCAGGGCCATACTGCCTTCGTACACCAATCCTTTTGTTCCATTCAGGCTTAACCAGTCACCTTCATGAATGATCTGTCCTGTTTTGGATTTAAATGTTTTTGATTCAGCATGAATTTCAATATCACTGCACCCAACTATACAACACTTGCCCCAACCCCTCGCTACCAGCGCAGCATGAGAAGTCATGCCTCCTTTTGTGGTCAGGATCGCCTGTGACTTGTGCATGCCGTCAACATCTTCGGGAGAAGTCTCTTCCCTCACGAGTATCACTTTCTCGCCCTTCTTCGCCCATTCCACGGCTTCTGCAGAAGTAAATACCACGCGGCCTTTCGCGCCACCAGGTCCTGCTGGCAAGCCTTTCGCGATCGGCTTTGTGACTTGCTCCACTTTAGGGTCGAACATGGGCAGCAGTAGTTCAACCAACTGATTCGGAGCCACACGGGAAACAGCGGTTTCCATATCGATCAGTTTTTCCTTGTACATGTCAACGGCCATCCTGACCGCGGCAACACCATTGCGTTTACCAACGCGGCACTGCAACATATAGAGGGTTCCTTTCTCGATGGTGAACTCAATATCCTGCATGTCTTTATAATGCTTCTCCAGCCTTTTCTGGTAGCCGTCAAGTTCTTTGTATAAAGAAGGCATGACCTTTTCCAAACTGGGTAAATGCTTACTGTGCGAATTCTTTGAAAATTCGTTGACCGGCGCTGGAGTTCGAATACCTGCAACTACATCTTCGCCCTGTGCATTGATCAGGTATTCTCCATAGAACCTGTTCTCACCATTACCGGGATTTCGGGTGAAAGCCACGCCTGTGGCACTGCCTTCGCCCATGTTCCCAAACACCATGGCCTGTACATTCACAGCGGTTCCCCATTCATCAGGAATTTTTTCAATGCGCCTGTATTCTACAGCGCGCTTTCCGTTCCAACTGGAGAACACTGCACTGATGCCACCCCAGAGCTGTTCCATAGGATCATCCGGGAATGGTTTGCCCAGATTCTTCAGCACGGTAGCTTTATAGTCTTTCACCAACGCCTTAAGCTCATCCACAGTGAGTTCTGTGTCAGTGGCATAGCCTTGTTTATGTTTAATCGCTTCAAGCTTTTCATCAAGTGCTTTGCGAATGCCCTTTCCTATTGGTTCCACACCTGCAGCTTTTTCCATCACTACATCGGCATACATCATGATCAGCCGGCGGTATGCATCATAGGCAAAACGCTCATCGCCCGATTGAGCAATGAGCCCTTTAATCGTTTTCTCGTTGAGGCCGATATTCAAAACTGTTTCCATCATCCCGGGCATCGACTTCCGCGCGCCTGACCTGACCGATAACAATAAAGGATCATTCTTATCGCCGAATTTCTTTCCCATGATCTTTTCAATCTGGAAAAGCGATTTTTCAAGTTGCTCCTTGAGTTGTTTGGGATATTTGTGTTTGTTGTTGTAATAATAGGTGCAGACTTCCGTGGTCACTGTAAAACCAGGAGGCACGGGGAGTCTAAGATTAGGATGCCCTGCCATTTCCGCAAGGTTTGCGCCCTTTCCACCTAAAAGATTCTTCATTGATTCGTTGCCATCCGCTTTGCCGCCCCCGAAAAAGTATACGTATTTAGGGGTCTTCTGAGATATTGCCATGATTCATGTAATTGAAATACATAGGTAGAAAGAAAGGGAGTTCCAGACTGTATCACTTGGTCACCCGGCTTAATGATATTGCTCAGTCTGGAATGTGATAAATGTGGGGAATGTGATGAATGTGGAGGAATGAATGTGAGATTGTGATGAATGTGGAGGAATGAATGTGGGTGAAATGGTGACGGATATAAAAGAAGTCGGGATCCGAGATTTATCTCGCATCCCGACTTCCTCCATATGCTTTCAACAGGTTTCTCTCCGGTTACTTCCGAACTTCAAACTTCTTAGACACTTGGTTGCCGTTCTGGCTGATCTGCATGATGTACATACCGTTGTTCAGCTTATCAGTATTCATCTTATAAAAATTCATACCGGTCTTGGAACTGAACGCCTCTTGTGCCCTAAGCCGGCCGGTAATGTCATGGATAGATATGGTGACTTCTCCAATCGTGCT
>JANMHK010000257.1:0-11543 GCA_031375135.1 Sphingobacteriales bacterium
ATAGAGCCTTTCCCTACCATCGAACAGCGGATGGACTGGTTTCAAAAGTATGCGCCGCCCTTGTCTGTCAATGCCATCAGAAAATGCCTGGACCATAAAATAAAAGAGCAGGAGATTACCCATCTCATCAGCGTCAGTTGCACGGGCATGAGTGCACCAGGACTGGACCTTCATGTGATGGAACTGATGGACCTCCCCAAAGATATTTTTCGCACCTCTGTGAATTTTATGGGTTGCTATGCGGCCCTGCATGCACTCAAACTGGCAGACGTGATTTGCCGTGCTACCCCCGATGCCAAAGTGCTGATCGTTTGCACAGAACTCTGCACCCTACACTTACAGAAAGAACCCACGCCGGATAATCTGGCATCTGGACTGTTATTTTCCGATGGCTCTGCTGCCGTGCTGGTCACCGGCGATGATCACCCTGCTAAAGGGATCAGGTTTAACAGCTTTTATTCAGAAGTAGTGACCAAAGGCAAAAAAGATATGGCCTGGGAGCTCTCAGCAACCGGTTTTCAGATGACGTTAAGCGGCTATGTGCCGAATCTTATTGAAGAAGATATTAATCAACTCGTTGAAAAAGCGCTTTCCAAACAAGGGTTGAAGCAGGCAGATATTTCTCATTGGTGCGTACATCCAGGAGGACGAAAGATCCTTGAAGCCATTCAAAAAAGCCTGGGCATAGACAAACAGGAACTAAAAAGCAGCTACCATGTGCTTGATCAGTATGGAAATATGTCTTCAGCCACCATTCTGTTTGTATTGAAAGACATGCTTCCTGCCTTTCAGCAGCAGGAGAATAATAAGATATTCGCCGTCGCTTTTGGCCCTGGCTTAACGATGGAAACCTTTATTGCCGAGGCTTAGTCATTCCCAAAATGAAATTACGAAGCAATAAAAAAGAGCTACTGGATGGAGACGGGATCCCTTTTGAGGATATAAAACTCAACATGCAGGAACTGGAAACCATCAATACCCTGCTTGGTGGCCATAACATCACACTTAAAGGCGTAAGGAGCCTCCTTCAAGGAAAACAGTCCGTGCATATTTGTGAAGTGGGTTGTGGAGGCGGTGACAATATCAAAGCCGTCATGAATTGGTGTAAGAAAAATCATATCACCGCCACATTCACGGGTATCGACATCAAAGACACCTGCATTAGCTATGCACGTGAGAACCTGGGCAATTCAACAACCATAGATCTGATCTGCAGTGACTATAAATTAGTCTCATTTGAGAAAAAGCCCGATATTATTTTCTCTTCTCTGTTTTGTCATCATTTCTCAGAAGGTGAACTGACTGAAATGGTTAAGTGGAAATACATGAATTCCACATCCGGATTTTTCATCAACGATCTGCAGCGTCATCCACTCGCTTATCATTCCATAAAAATGCTCACGCGAATTTTCTCATCTTCCTACCTGGTCAAAAATGATGCCCCATTAAGTGTTGAAAGGGGATTCAGCAGGCAGGACTGGATAAATATTTTCGATCTGGCAAAAATTGGTACAGATCACGAAATCATTTGGCAATGGGCGTTTCGATGGTTAATAACGGTTAAGAAATGAGCAAAGAAACCATGTATGATGTGGCCATTGCAGGCGGAGGGTTAGCAGGTCTCACCCTGGCCATTCAATTGCAAAAACAAGGACATAAAGTGATCCTGTTTGAAAAGGAGCGATACCCTTTTCACCGTGTTTGCGGAGAGTACATCAGCAAGGAGTCTCTTGCCTTTCTGCATAGCCTGGAACTGGATATTGAAGGCCTTGACTGCGCTTCTATCGATAAACTTATTGTGACAGCTCCTGATGGGAGGCTATTAAATTCGGAACTTATTCCTGGCGGGATCGGTATCAGCAGATATACCATCGATCTGGCCCTTTCAAATATAGCAAAGCAGTTGGGCGTTCAACTCATGGAGGCAGACAAGGTATTTGAGATTCAATTCCGGGAAGACTATTTCGAATTAAAGTCAACAAGCGGCAGCTATACCTGTATGTTAGCCGCCGGGAGTTTTGGCAAAAGATCTAATCTGGACCTCAAATGGAAAAGAGCGTTTACGGATAAGAAACCATCAAAACTGAATAACTACATCGGCGTTAAGTACCATGTGAAAACTGATTTTGAAAGAGATACCATTGCCCTGCATAATTTTTCAGACGGGTACTGTGGCATCTCCGCCATAGAAGATGGAAAACACTGCCTTTGTTATCTCACCACGGCAGCCAACCTGGAAGCTAATGGCAATTCCATTAAGCAAATGGAATCTACCGTACTTGCAAAAAACCCACATCTGGGTAAAATATTTTCAACTGCGGTGTTCGAATTTGAACAACCCATAACAATTTCCCAGATCAGCTTCGATCGTAAAACGCTCATAGAGGATCATGTGTTGATGATCGGCGATGCGGCTGGAATGATCACGCCCCTTTGCGGCAATGGTATGAGCATGGCCATGCATGGCTCTAAGATGGCGGCTATGCAAATGCACGATTTTCTCACAAAGAAGATCAGTCGCAATGAGATGGAAAAAAGATACGGCTCGGCCTGGCATAAAGCATTTTCGGGCCGGCTAAAAACCGGGCGCATGATCCAGTCACTGTTTGGAAAACCAACCACAACGAACCTGTTTGTCAGGGCCATGAAGCCTTTCCCCTTTCTGGTGAAGCAATTGATCAGAAAAACCCACGGTGAGCTTTTTTAGTTCTAATTTTACTATATGAGCAGTCATAAACCTACCCTGGTACTCGGAGCTTCTGACAATCCTGCCCGTTACAGTTATCTGGCCATCACACGCCTCAGAAACAGCGGGCACCCGGTGAAAGCTATAGGAAGGAAACACGTGCTGGTTGCAGACGTGGCAGTGGAAACAGAGAAGAAAGACTGGATGGACATTCATACGGTCACTATGTACCTGAGCAAGGAACACCAGAAGGACTATTACGACTATATTCTCTCCCTGGAACCGGACCGCATCATTTTTAATCCTGGCGCGGAAAACGAGGAACTCCAAAAACTGGCTATAGATAAAGGCATCACTACGATGAATGCCTGTACTTTGGTGATGCTCTCTACAGGCCAATATTAACAGGTAGTGGATAATTAGACCATTAGTAATAAAGCGTTAACACGTACGGGTTTTATTTTTTAGTAAATTGTATAAACCTTTTCGTGTATGCTGACAAACCTCACTGATTCAGAAAATCAATTCGGCAAGAAGAAAAATATCTGGCGCCGGTTTAATGGCGACACCATTACTGCGCCTATCAAAGACGCTGTTGAAGAAGCTATATGCCGGGAGACAGAAGCAGGTTACAAACTGAAAGTCTGCATAGGCACAGATTCCCAGGTCAAGGGTGATGAAACAGAATTTGCCACCGTGATCGTTTTCCTCCGTGAAGGTCGGGGCGGGTTTATGTATATCCACAACGAGAAAACAAAACAGTCTTTCTCCATTAAAGAGAGGATGCTGGTTGAAGTTGCAAAAAGTATAGAGATCGCCTACGAATTGTGCGATCTTTTTACTTTGTACGATGTGGACATGGAAGTACACGCGGACATCAACACGAACCCGCATTTTAAGAGTAACGAGGCCCTTCGGGAAGCTATGGGATATATTTTAGGTATGGGGTTTGCCTTCAAAGCAAAACCTGAAGCTTTTGCCAGCAGCAGTTGCGCGAATAAGATCGTTAACTGACAAATTATTAAAATCCCTAGCCCTTGCTGAGTATTTCGGCGATAAACTCCCACAGTTTATTACGTCCGAGTTTCTTCACAGCACTCGTTACAAAAAACGGGGGCAAAGTTTCCCATTGCTCACCAAGCTTTTGCATAAACTCATCCACGTGCTGGGAAACTACACGCTGCGTTTCTTTGTCGGCCTTTGTAAAAACCAGCGCGAACGGAATTTGCATGGCACCGAGCTTGTTGACGAAATCAATATCGATCTGCTGCGGCTCATGACGGGCGTCGATCAGCAGGAAAAGATTGACGAGGGTCTCCCGCGTTTTGATATAATCTTCGATCATCTTCTCCCAGCCCTTCCGTTGCTTTTGGGAAACTTTTGCAAAACCATACCCGGGAAGATCTACCAGGTACCAGTTTTGATCCTTCCCATTTTTATCCCCTGTCCTGATCTTAAAATGATTGATCATCTGAGTCTTGCCAGGGGTGCCAGAGGTTTTGGCCAGTGATTTATGATCAACGATCATGTTGATCAGGGAAGACTTTCCAACATTACTCCTTCCGAGAAAAGCAAACTCAGGCCTGTCAGCTTTGGGACAGGAAGCCACATCAGGACTGGAGATAAGATATGAAGCGGAATGGATGATCATTGTTAATCTATTGCTTTATCAAAGTAATGTGAAAATTCTACAAACCGGAATTCGAAAAGGGAAATGGTTATCTTTGCCACATGCCGGAATATGCGCACGACAAGGTAGTACCATTTACCGGATCAGGAGAATCCAAGAAGGAACAAGTGGCTAAAATGTTCGATCAGATCGCCGGTCGATATGATTTCATGAACCGCTTTTTATCTGCCGGAATTGATATTTCATGGCGTAAAAAAATGCTGAAGCAGATCAAAGCCTCCAATCCTCAAATGATCCTTGATGTGGCAACTGGAACGGCAGACGTGGCGATCATGGCAGAACAGATCCTGAAACCCCGGAAGATCATTGGCATTGATATTTCAGATGGAATGCTCTCACTGGGCCGGGAGAAACTGAAAGCAAAGGGGTTGGAACACGTTATCGAACTGCAAAACGGTGATAGTGAGGCAATAATGTATCCTGACCATACGTTTGATGCTGTGACCGTGGCTTTTGGTGTGAGGAATTTTGAGCATCTGGAAACTGGCTTGTCAGAGATCCTCAGGGTACTAAAGCCCGGCGGCACACTCAGTGTATTAGAATTTTCGAAACCAAACTTACCAGGCATAGAACAACTGTACAATTTGTATTTAGGTATTGTGGCCCCCGAGATCGCCAAACTGGTGTCAAAAAATAAGGAGGCATACGCGTACCTCAATGATTCTGTGAAGGCCTTCCCGGAAGGAAGCGCATTCATGGCCATCATGGAAAAAACAGGTTATAAGGAAATTACATGCAGAAGATTAAGTTTAGGGATCTGCAGCATCTATGCCGGCCAACGGCCCTGCTGATCCTCTCCCTGGTAATGGTAAGTAAATTCACGCAAGCACAGCGCGAAATAGACCTTCATTTGCAAAACCACGATGAAAAAAAGTACTATTTCGGTATTGTACTTGGCTACAACTCCTCCCACTATAATACCACCCATCATCCCTATTTCCTACAACAGGATACGGTGATGAGTGTTGAATCATTGAACAGTGGCAGGGTGCACCTGGGTATTATGGCCAATTGGCAGGTTTCAAAAAGATTTGATATCCGTTTTTATCCCCTCCACCTGATTTTTTCAGAAAAGAAATTCCTCTATACCCAAACGATTCCGAATCCGGGGGATAATGCCCTCGAGTATGCCAAAAAAGTTGAATCGATTGTGATGAGTTTCCCACTTCAGGTAAGACTGAAAAGTGACCGCATCGGAAATTTCAGGGTCTATACACTGGCCGGCATGAAATATGATTTTGACCTTGCATCCAATGCAGGGGCCAGAAACGCCGAGGATATTGTAAAAGTAAAAAAATCCGACTTCGGTATTGAAGCTGGAATCGGCTTTCAATTCTTCTTCAAATATTTCATCCTTGCCCCAGAGATCAAAATCAGTCAGGGACTGAGCAATGTGCACGTTCGTGACGAAGCGCTGAAGTACTCAAACGTCATTGATCAGTTGAAGTCCAGAATGATTCTGTTTTCACTGCATTTCGAAGGCGGCGGGCTCTGATCAATAATCATATTCCCGTCGCTGCATATTCCACCTGATGCCTAAATTAGCCGTAGTTCTGGCGTCAATGCCAGTTAGCTTTCGCATCATCACATTACCCTCTATAAAAAAGTTTTCTTTCCATTCATAAGAGACCCAAAGACTTCCGTTAAAGCCAGTCTTTTTAACTGCAGAGCCAATATCAAATCCATACTCACGGGCCCGGGTATCAGAGTCCAGAAAGATGTTGTTGCCAAAGTTTTTAGACGCCGTATCAGAGCCTTGTTGCCAACCAATAAGCTTGCCCTGCACATACCATTTTTTTGCTGGCTGGTACCGTGCAATTCCGATGAATTCACGCACATTCGATAATAATGGGTGGGCCAACGGCTGATTGTAATGTGTGTAGTTTGCAACCGTGTCGTTGTGTGAATAAGTAAATGGCCTGATGATGTTTGTCTCCGCCTGCAAGTCCAGGTTTTTCACGCCGAACGCATCAATGTATTTGCCCCCAAGCTGTAAAGAGTATTTATTGGCCCACCAACCGTTGCCTGCCCTCACCTCTTTCAAATTGAATTCATCAAAATTCAACTGACCATAGACCTGGAAACGTTTCGCCACGTTGGCTTTGAAATCAACACCCACAAAAGCATTATCACCACTGCCCATATTTTGTTCAACAGGTCTTAAAAAGATGATCGGATTCAAATAGGCAAACTCAAAATCATTCTTCCTGCTAAAAATAATCCCTTCGAATAATCCGATCGTTAACCACTTGGGGGCATTGAAGCTGATATGGTGAATGGCTGCATACTTCTTCGGAAAAATAGAATCGGCAACCCCTCTCGAATATTGCGACGTCAGTTGCATCGTCTTCGCCACATAATTAAGTCTCCAGATTTTCAGATTTAAATTGGCAAACAGATAATTACCGGTCGCATCACTCAGGTAAAGACTCCTGTACCCGTTCCCCAAATTCTGCCGGTCGTACCCAAACTGAAAGTCTATGTACTTGGCAATATTAAAATTAACACCACCCCGGGCATCGAAATAATCATAGCCTGCAGTTTTAAATGGTTTGTAGAATCCGGCACCTGGAACGGCCCTGTATTTCTCTACCTGGCTCCGGAAAAATGATGGCCCACGCTCTTGAGTCTCCACTAAATAAGTGTAAAACCCAACCCGCTTGCTGATCAGTCCGCGCGCTACTACACCTCTGGAGTTGAGGGTCACCGCTTCATCATTATCCGTCTCTTTTCCATACTGGAACTGTAATACAGGATTCACCGACAAAAAGAAATCTGGCTGATCGACCTCTATGAAATTAGCGGGAGTTTTAAAAAATGTATTCCATAGGGACTTCTTACTTTGCATCTGATCCTTACCCCTTGTGACCCACTCCAAATTATTGAGTAAGGACCTTTCAATATTATACTTATCTATAGGTGTTAAACTTACAGGAATAGAATCTGCCTGTATCGCCTCCAGCCTGTTCACCCACCATCTCCTGTTGAATGGTTTGATGTAAGAAAAATTGAGCACAGTGTCTTTTTGTGCCTTAATTTCAAGTCTGTCGAGCAGAATATACTCCTTAGACCCTTGCTGCAGATAAGTTGACTGTGCAGCTACAAACGCGGGCATCGTGATCAGCAAAAGGAGTACAAATGGCCTGATGATTTGTAATTTCATAGTTGGAAATAATCGTAAAAAAACTTGTAAAAGATATGCAAAATTATCTGATAAGGAATGCACGCGTTGTTAATGAAGGCCTGATACGCGAAGTGGATGTGCTGGTCATTAATGGAAGAATTGAAAAGATAGGCAGTCAGATCAATCATATCGGGAGTGCAAAAGAAATAAATGCCGAGGGATTATTCCTTTTACCGGGCGTAATCGACGACCAGGTGCATTTCCGGGAACCGGGTCTTACCCATAAGGCCAATATATATACAGAAGCAAGGGCAGCTATTGCCGGGGGAACTACCAGTTTCATGGAAATGCCCAATACCATTCCAAATGCCTTAACCCATGCACTGCTGGAAGACAAATACGCGATCGCAGCAAATACCAGCCTGGCCAATTACTCATTCTTCATGGGCACTTCAAATGACAATGCAGATGAGGTATTAAGGACTAACGACCGAAAGAAAGACGTTTGTGGAATCAAGATCTTTATGGGGGCGTCTACAGGGAACATGCTCGTGGACAATTTTCTAACCCTGGACCGGGTGTTCCGGGAATCGGAAGTGCTGATCGCAACGCACTGTGAAGATGAAAAGGTCATCAAAAGAAACTACGAGATCCTGACGGCAGGGCAAAGACCCCTTGAGCCAAAGGACCACCCCCTGGTGCGTGATTCAGAAGCCTGCTTCGAATCATCCCTCACCGCCATACAACTCGCAAAAAAATACAATACCCGGTTACATATCCTACATATCAGCACCGCCAGGGAGTTACAATTGTTTACCAACATGTTGCCGCTTGAAGACAAAAGGATCACCTCGGAAGTCTGTGTGCACCACCTTCATTTTACGGCTGACGACTACGAAACGCTCGGCTATAAGATCAAATGCAATCCCGCCATCAAAAGCGCCAATAATAAAGCAGCACTCTGGGAGGCCTTGTTAGACGACCGCCTGGATGTTATTGCTACGGACCATGCGCCCCATTTGTTGGAAGAAAAACAGCCTCCCTACGAAAAAGCACATGCAGGACTTCCTCTGGTTCAGCACAGCCTGCAACTGATGTTGCATTACCATAAACAGGGTATTATCAGCCTGGAAAAGATCGTAGAGAAAATGTCACATGCACTGGCCCGTTGTTTTCAGATTGAAAACCGAGGCTTCATCCGGGAAGGATATTTTGCCGATCTGGTGTTGGTGGATTTAAATACACCGAACACCGTGACTAAAGAAAACATCTATTATAAATGCGGTTGGAGCCCGTTTGAGGGATTTGAATTTCCTGCTTCTGTTACCCATACTTTTGTCAACGGACACCTGGCTTATGAAAAAGGCAGGTTTGATGAATCTATTAAGGGAAGCCGGCTTCGGTTCAGCCGCTAATTATGCAGATCGACCAATACACATACCTTGATCTTTCCATATTTCATGCAGAAGAAGAATTTTCGGTCTTCCACCGCCTGAATTTCACGAGAACTTCGGGCGGTAGGAAATGGTTGTTGAAATTTTTCAGGGAACCTTTTAGCGACCTGGAAAAAATCACGCAGACGCAGAACTGCATCAAACAAATCCTCGCCAGATTAGACGAATGGCCCCTGTCTGTGACCAACGGGACACTCATGGTACTGGATAAATTTTACGATTACCAGCTGGACCCGCTGCCAAAAAATGCAAATCCCGTCAATAGCTATAGTTATCGCATTTTGCATTCGCCGGATTTTTCGATAACCAGGTTTTCCTTGCCCCATTTCGCAGATTTTATCCGGAACCTGAAGCAACTGATCGATATGTTTGGCGCAGCTGATGCCCCGGTCAACATGCAAAAGCTTTTTTTCAGAGCTGCCAAATTGTTGAAGTATAGTCAAGTGGACGAGCTCGCCCTGAGGCCCATAGGTCGGTTGTTCTCGGTACAGGAAACCATTCATTACGGCTACTTTTTTCATGAAGTATTCAGGTCAAATGTAGACGAGCTGATGGAAATTTATGGCCAGATGGATGCCTGGTACTCCATGGCTATTGCCATGAAGAAATTCTCTTTGTCGTTTCCAGAGATCGTGGAACAGGATGAGCCATTTATTGAAGCCACGGGATTCTATCACCTCTTGTTATCAAAGGCCGTGCCTTACAACATCACCATGAATACGGAAAGTAATTTCATTTTCCTGACGGGCGCGAACATGGCCGGCAAAAGCACCTTTATCAAAACCGTGGGACTTGCCGTATTTCTGGCGCATATCGGAATGGGCGTGCCGGCCGCATCCATGAAATTGAGTTTGTTTGATGGCATCCTCAGCAATATCAACGTAACAGACAACCTCGTTAAAGGGGAAAGCTATTTTTACAACGAAGTACAGCGAATTAAAAACACAGTTATCAAAATCAATGATGGCCGCAAATGGCTGGTGTTGATCGATGAACTCTTCAAGGGAACAAATATTCAGGACGCGATGAAATGCTCATCAACTGTTATACGCGGACTGATCAATATCAGGCATGCCCTATTTATTCTTTCAACCCATCTCTATGAGATTGGTGAAGAATTGCAGCATTATAAAAACATCAGCTTCAAATATTTCGAAACTGATATTTCTGACAGCCAGTTAAATTTCATCTACCAGCTTAAAGATGGCATCAGTAATGACCGGCTTGGGTACCTGATCCTTCAGCGAGAAGGTGTTGTGGAATTGCTCAATTCCATCACTAACCAATAACATGTTGTTTTTTTCTTTTTATTTAGGAGGAAAGACTCTTGTATCTGCCATAGCCCGGAAGCTATCTTCATGTCATGCTCGTAAAAACATTTGGCAGTGCAGTATATGGTATCGATGCCACAACCATTTCCATCGAAGTCAGCTGGACGCCGACGGGAAGAATGTATTTCATTGTGGGCCTGCCCGATAACGCCATCAGGGAGAGTTTTCAACGGATCGAAAGCGCGATAAAATCTATTGGATTCCATATGCCTCGCACGAAGATCGTGGTCAACCTTGCCCCTGCAGACATCAGGAAATCAGGAACCGCTTTTGACCTGCCTATTGCCATGGGAATATTAGCAGCATCCGGGCAGATCGAATCGCCGGAAATACTGGAGAGATTTGTTATGATGGGTGAATTAGGGCTCGACGGATCCGTGCGGCCCATCAAAGGAGCACTGCCCATTGCCATGCAAACACGTAAAGAAGGATTTGACGGCCTGATCATTCCAAAAGCAAATGCACGTGAAGCTGGCATACTGAATTCGATCAAAGTATTTGGAGTACAGCATATCACCGACGTCATAGAATTCTTCCTTTCAAAACAAACCTCGATCTTCCCCACGATCGTGAATACAAGGGAAGAATTCTTTTTCGCACTTGAAGAACATGAAGGCGACTTCAGTGAAGTCAAAGGCCAGCAAAATATAAAAAGAGCTTTGGAGATCGCTGCCGCAGGCGGGCATAATGCCATACTCATCGGCCCGCCTGGTGCAGGGAAAACGATGCTCGCAAAAAGATTTCCTTCCATCCTTCCGCCTCTCACATTGGCAGAAGCTTTGGAAACTACCCGCATCCACAGCGTAGCGGGAAAACTCAAGGAGGATAGTACCCTGGTCTCAAAAAGACCATTCAGAAACCCGCATCATTCCATTAGCGATATGGCGCTGGTTGGAGGCGGGTCCATTCCCCAGCCCGGAGAGATCTCACTTGCCCATAACGGTGTGCTTTTCCTCGATGAACTACCTGAATTCAGAAGAACCGTACTCGAGGTCATGCGACAGCCCATGGAAGACCGAAAAGTTACGATCAACAGGACCAAAACCGGCGTGGAATTTCCTGCGTCATTCATGTTAATTGCATCCATGAATCCATGCCCCTGTGGCTTTTTTAATCACCCCGATAAAGAATGTGTTTGCCCACCCGGCACCGTCCAAAAATACCTCCATCGCATCTCAGGTCCGCTCATGGACAGAATAGATCTGCATGTAGAAGTGACCCCACTTCCCTTTAGTGCCCTCACTGATTTTCGCGATGG
>JANMHK010000312.1:0-1967 GCA_031375135.1 Sphingobacteriales bacterium
TCATCATAAAACGTAGGGATCGTGATATGGTTATTTTCATCATGGCATGAAGCGATCATTTTTGCCAGAATGGTAATGGGGTTAGCCACTGCACCGCCGTAAACACCGCTGTGAAGATCCCGGTTGGGTCCGGTTACTTCCACTTCAATGTAGCTCAGGCCACGAACACCGGTATCGATGGAAGGTGTTTCCATGCTGATCATTGCGGTATCACTGATCAGGATCACATCTGCTTTCAATTGCTCTTTATTGGACGCAACAAACTTGCCGAGGTTAGGTGATCCCACTTCTTCTTCCCCTTCCAGGCAGAATTTAATATTTGTAGAGAGGGTATTTGTTTTTACCATCATTTCGAGTGCTTTCACGTGCATATAAAACTGCCCTTTATCATCACATGCGCCTCTTGCGTAAATCTTACCGTCTTTGATCACGGGTTCAAAAGGCCCGCTATTCCATAATTCGAGGGGATCAGCGGGTTGAACGTCGTAGTGCCCATAGACCAGTACGGTAGGTAATGCTGGGTCAATGATCTTTTCTCCATATACGATGGGGTGACCATCTGTGGGAATGATTTCAGCCATATCAGCTCCTGCGTCAAGTAGTCTTTGCTGTACGGCTTCAGCGCATTTTACCATATCATTTCTGTTTTCGGTTCGGGCGCTGACAGAGGGGATTCTCAGCAGCTCAAGCAGTTCTTCGAGGAATCGGTCCTTGTTTTTATCGAGATATTCTTTCCAAACTTTCATGTAAGTTAATTGAGGTGGCGAAGGTAGGAGAATTTGCGGATTGGCGGATTGACGGATTGACGAATTGAAAAATTCGCCAATTAGCAAATTCGACAATTCGCTAATCCCCAAATAGGCTCAGCCTCTGCCGGAACCGTCTACACAAGTGGTAGTTGGACCAACAGAGGCTGATATAGCGTGCAATCGGTTACAAATATATGGGGAACGCTGCTTGATATTTTGTTAAATAAAAAAAAATTATTCACAGTTTGAAAAAGACAATAACTATCAACCACGAACAGGCGATAATGTTTTTCGCATAATAACGGTACTTCCAAAAATAAGGATATAGAGTAGGGCCAATAACAGCAGTAGAAATTTAAGGGCAGCAAAAATAGCGGTAAGGATGGCTGTGAAGTCACTGTAACCAACATGGATGGAAGTGAGCATCAGAAGGTTTTCGAATAAGTCCAGCATGCCTGCGATCAGAGAAGAAAAAGCAAGCGCTACACCCAGTGAACTTGCCCTGCCCTGCAATCGCACTGAAATACTGCCGGTCAGGGTATAGAAAAAGATCGCGTAGAATGGGATAAACAAAAAATCGATCAGGATATTATTTCGAGCTTTATCGATTAAGCCGTCAGCATTCCAGCCTTCGACTATAGTAGCTGTTTTTTCAGCGGAGCCTGCGAGTTCAAGGGAAACGATTCCCTGATCGGCATAATGCTGTTTAAGTGAGGCACCCTGAAAGCGAAGCACCGTAAAAAGGAAGAGGGTGACGCCGAGCAGGAATAATTTTATTTTAATATTGATCATATCATGCCTGGAAACGCTGCTGAACGTAATCCCAGTTCACTAGTTTCCACCAATTCTCGATATAGTCAGCTCGTTTATTTTGGTACTTCAAATAATACGCATGTTCCCACACATCCAGACCGAGTAAAGGAAGACCTTTAATTTCTGCAATATCCATGAGTGGATTATCCTGATTAGGGGTAGAGCCAATTTTTAGTTTTTTGGAAGCATCCAAATAGAGCCAGGCCCAACCGCTGCCGAATCTGGATTTACCTGCGTCTGTGAATTGTGTTTTCATGGCATCCACTGAACCGAAGTCCCTGATAATGGCGTCGCCCAGTTTTCCTGGAGGCGTTCCCCCACCGTTTGGTTTCATGCATTTCCAGAACATTTCGTGGTTGAAATGTCCGCCTGCATTGTTCCTCATTTTTGCAGAATATTTCGATA
>JANMHK010000313.1:0-13595 GCA_031375135.1 Sphingobacteriales bacterium
CTCTCGCAGTAAACTGCTGAGAAGCTACCTCGGAACATAGAATTGGCTAATTAGCTCATTGACTAATGAGCTAATTACTTAAATTTGCCTTCTTATTAAGTGAACATTTTCTGTTCACTTTTTTTTTCGAGGTAAAAGAAATGACATGTTTGAAAATTTAAGTGACAGGTTAGATTCGGCGTTTAAACAGTTGAAAGGCGAAGGCCGGATCAATGAACTCAATATTGCCAATACCGTTAAAGAGATCCGTCGCGCCCTGGTGGACGCGGATGTTAATTTCAAAATAGCCAAGGAGTTTACTGACCGGGTGAAAGAGAAGGCATTGGGCGAGAAAGTACTGACAGCGATCAGTCCTGGCCAGTTGATGGTTAAGATCGTAAAAGATGAGCTGGCCGAACTCATGGGCGGTGCTGAAAGCAGTTTCAATGCAACCGGAAATCCTGCGGTGATCTTGATCGCGGGTCTGCAGGGTAGTGGTAAAACAACGTTTTCCGGAAAACTGGCCAACTATCTCAAAGCAAAGGGGAAATCGCCCTTATTGGTAGCGGGAGACGTGTACAGGCCTGCAGCGATTGAACAGCTGAAAGTGTTGGGTGAGCAGATCAATGTGGATGTATATAGCGATCTGGAGAATAAGAACCCCGTTTCTATTGCCCAGGCGGCGATCAAAGAGGCGAGGGCCAGGAACAAAAATGTAGTAATCATAGATACTGCGGGCCGTTTAGCCGTGGATGAAGCGATGATGAGCGAGGTTGAAAACATCAAGAACGCCGTTCAGCCCCAGGAGATCCTGTTTGTAGTGGACAGTATGACGGGCCAGGATGCTGTGAATACAGCCAAGGCATTCAACGACCGGCTGGACTTTACCGGCGTAGTACTGACCAAACTGGATGGCGATACCCGAGGTGGTGCGGCCCTTTCGATCAAGTATACGGTACAGAAACCCATTAAATTCGCTAGTAGTGGCGAGAAACTGGACACGCTGGATGTATTTTACCCCGAGCGTATGGCCCAGCGGATCCTGGGCATGGGAGATATCACCACCCTTGTTGAAAAGGCCCAGGAGCAGTATGATGAGGAGCAGGCGAAGAAGCTGGAAAAGAAGATCAGGAAGAATCAGTTTGACTTCCAGGATTTTCTTGACCAATTGCAGCAAATCAAGAAAATGGGCAACCTGAAAGACCTCATGGCCATGATCCCGGGGGTTGGAAAGGCCATAAAAGACGTAGATATCAGTGACGATGCATTCAAAGGCGTGGAAGCGATTATCAAATCGATGACAGCTTACGAGCGGTCGAATCCGGACACCATAGACCTGAGCAGGAAAAAGCGTATTGCTTCGGGCTCTGGAAAAGATATCAGCGAAGTAAATCAGTTCATGAAGCAGTTTGAGCAAATGCGGCAGATGATGAAGACGATGAACAAAATGCCCATGGGAGGGCGTTTGGGGATGGGTAAGAACTGAATTTTATAAAATCCTTTGTACTTTTGTTTTGAAAAGTAGGCTGTGGAGGCTATCTTCGCATCCTTGTAATTTTGAAATCACTATTTATTCACAACCCACAAAAAATTTCTATTTTTTATGGCTGTAAAAATCAGACTCCAAAGACACGGGAGTAAAAAAAGACCTTTCTATTTTATCGTAGTAGCCGATGCCCGCGCGCCCAGGGATGGTAAGTTCATTCAGAAGATCGGAACTTACAACCCACTTACTGTTCCAGCTACTGTCCAGATCGATCGTCAAAAAGCACTTGAGTGGCTCCACAACGGCGCCCAACCGACGGACACCGTCCGCAGGATCCTTTCTTACAAAGGTGTATTGTTCCTGAAGCACTTGCTGAGGGGTGTTACACTCGGTTTGTTTGATGAGGCCACTGCCATGGAGAAGTTCCAGGTATGGCACGTAGAGCATGAAGGAAAGCTCAGGGCAAGGCAGGAAGAAGCCTCCCGTGACCGTCGTGGTTCACGCCGTGGAGCACCCGTTCGCCGTCCTGAACGCAGGGCTGAATAAGCATCTAACAGAATGAATTTTAATAAAACCCGGTGTTACACTGGGTTTTTTATTTTTATGTAAGATTTAGGATGAAGAATTACGTCAACATTGGAAAATTAGTGGCTACCCATGGTGTAAAGGGAGCCGTGGTGCTGCATCATAGCCTGGGTAAGAAAACAGCCCTGAAAGGGTTGAAAGTTTTTTTTATCGAAGAATTGCCCGGTTCCTTCCTGCCCTATTTTCCGGTGGACATGAAAGCGAAGAATGAGGTCGATATTTTGGTAGAGATCGAAGGCGTGACCACAAGGGAAAAAGCAGCTTCACTGGTTCAAAAACAAGTATGGTTGCCCGAAGAAGAATTTAAAAAATATGCTGCTGCTTCTGCACCCATCGGCCTATTGGGGTATATGGTATATGATAATACAATACTGCTGGGTGAAGTGCTGGAAGTGATTGAACAGCCCCATCAGGTGATGTGCAGGATCGCCTACAAAACGCATGACGATATACTCATTCCTATTAATGAACAGAGCCTGGTTAAAGTAGACAAGAAAGGAAAAAAACTGATCCTTGATCTTCCCGACGGGTTGATCGAGGCGCAGCTTTAGATTGGCTAATTGGCTCATTCATCACATTCATCACATTAATCACATTCCAAAAAGTGATCGCCCATTTTGACCTGGATACTTTCTTTGTTTCGGTGGAATGCATCAACGATCCCACGCTGAAAGGCAAACCTTTGATCGTAGGCGGAAGCAAGGAACGGGGAGTAGTGGCGGCTTGCAGTTATGAGGCGCGTAAGTATGGCATCCATTCTGCGATGCCGATGAGCAGGGCCATGCAGTTATGTCCGCATGCCGTGGTTGTAAAAGGCAGCAGGGGTGATTACAGCAAGTATTCGCGATGGGTCACCAACATCATTGCAGAAAAAGCGCCTTTGTTTGAAAAAGCGTCAATCGATGAATTCTATATTGATCTGGGTGGGATGGAAAAGTATCATAAGCCATATGAATGGACCATTTCGTTGCGTGAAGAGATCATTAATAAGACAGGGTTGAATATTTCTTTCGGCCTTGCGGCGAACAAGATGGTGGCAAAGATCGCCACTGATGAAGCTAAACCCAACGGCTACCTGATCGTACCGCCGGGCAATGAAGAAGCATTCCTTGCGCCCCTAAAAGTAAATAAGATTCCCGGTGTAGGGGACCAGACCTACCGAATCCTGCTGGCGATGGGGATTGAATATATCCGGGATATCGCCACGGTTCCGACGGAAATACTGGAACAAAGGCTGGGCAAATATGGCCTCGAACTGTTACACAAATCGAAAGGCATACATCATGGCATTGTTCATGCCTATCACGAAGCGAAATCAGTATCAACAGAAAATACCTTTCACGAGAATACCGGCGACCTTGATTTTCTGATGGCTGAGCTGGTGCGTATGACGGAGAAGGTTGCATTTGAACTTCGCGGTGAAAACAAAACGGCAGGGGTTATCGCGGTAAAGATCAGGTATCCCGATTTTGAGACCACGTCCAGGCAGACCACGATCCCATATACATTTTACGATGATGAATTGATACCCGTTGCGAAGGAACTTTTTTTGAAATTATACCGGCCAGGACAGAAACTGAGGCTGATCGGCGTCCGATTGAGTGAGCTGACCAACGAAGCGGTTCAGACCAATTTGTTTTCGAACTCGGAGAAAAAATCTGAGCTATACAAAGCCATCGATTCCCTGAAGAACAAATTTGGGAAGGGTTCCATCCGCAAGGGCGGGGGAATGTAAAAAAAAAACGGCCCGAGGGCCGTTTGATACTCATCAAAGGTTAGCCTGTTTATTTGTTGGGCTGCGGTGTGTACCTCAGGTAAGGTTTCACCACATTAACGCCTTTAGGAAATTTCTTGATCGCATCTTCTGTACTTACTGCGGGCACTACAATAACATCTTCACCTTCTTTCCAGTTTGCAGGTGTTGCTACACTGTAACCCGAAGTCAGTTGAAGGGAATCAATAACACGAAGTACTTCTACAAAATTGCGGCCTGTAGAAGCAGGATATGTGATGGTGAGTTTGATTTTTTTATCGGGTCCAACAACGAACAGTGAACGCACCGTAAACGTCTCTGATGCATTCGGATGGATCATATCGTACAGGGTTGCCACGTTCCTATCCTCATCCGCAATGATTGGAAAATTCACTTCGCAGTTTTGCGTTTCATTGATATCCTTTACCCATTCCAGATGTTTATCCAGCGGGTCTACACTAACGGCAAGCACTTTTACATTGCGCTTCCGGAATTCTTCCTGTAAAAGGGCTGTTTTACCCAACTCCGTTGTGCATACGGGTGTATAGTCTGCAGGGTGTGAAAACAGAATGCCCCAGCTATCGCCCAGGTATTCATAAAAATCGATGTCTCCGGCAGTGGTTTGTGCCTTAAAATTTGGAGCGAGATCTCCTAAACGTAATCCCATAATCTGAAAATTTAGAAGGCAAATATACAAAAGTCTACTAAATCAGTAGGATAAGTTTTTTTTGCGTTACCGGGAGTTGATATAGAAGTGGTTGGAGCGTAACCCGGGAGCGATCGGAATGCCTCTTTGGATAAGGATCTGACGAGGAATCTAATGATTATTTGACGTTTTTCCGGAGTTGCGTCATAGTGGCCTGCATGTCTTTAAACAGCTCGCCTTCCACATGGACCGGCTGGCCGGTAAGGGTGGTGAAATCCAGGGAATAAGCGTGCAGGGCGAGACGATTCAACATAGGGATCTCTTCTTCCTGAGCTTTCGAAAGATTGTATTTCCGTTTGATCCTGGAGAGTAATACGGGTTCTCCGTTGCCATACAAAGGATCACAAACGAGGGGGTTGCCCAGATCTTGCATATGAACACGTATCTGGTGGGTACGCCCCGTTTCAATATCAAATTCAACCAGGCTGTAAGCACTGAAATTTTCGAGCACACGGTAGTGGGTAACCGAGGGTTTGCCGCTTCGGTGAATAACCATCTTTCCCTTTACCACAGGGTGATTCGCAATGGGCTTATCAATAGTACCTTCCGGTGGGGCAGGGCTTCCTAGAACCAGGCCCAGGTATTTTTTAAAGATTTGTTTTTCTTCAAAGGCTATGGAGTAGAAACGATGGGCCGTTTCGTTTTTGGCGAACATGATGATGCCACTGGTATCCCGGTCGATACGGTGAACTACAAAGATGCCGCCGTATTTCGCGATCAGCATTTGCTTCAAAGAGGGGAGTTTTGAATCAAACCGGTCAGGGATTGATAGCAGGCCCGAAGGTTTGTTCAGAACAACCACGTCATCATCTTCGTAAATGATCTGAAGCGCGGAGGGTCTCATGATTTTTTCTTGGGAGATTTTGAATCAGCACCAAAGAATTTCAGTGCGCGGACTTCTTTTTCAGAAAGATATCTCCATTTGCTGCGTTCCACGTTTTTCTTGGTCAGCCCGGCATACATCACTCGATCCAGGTTCCTGACATCGTAGCCGAGATGTTCAAAGATCCTTCTGACGATCCGGTTCCTTCCGCTATGGATCTCTATACCAATGATCGATCTGTCGGTCGAATCTGCATAGGCAACAGCATCTGCTTTAATGAAGCCGTCATCCAGGGTAATGCCTTTGATGATCTCTTCCATATCGTTCTTCGTTACCGGTTTATCCAATTTCACTTCGTACACTTTCCTAATCTCATTGGAAGGGTGCGAAAGTTTTTGGGCAAGCTCGCCGTCGTTTGTAAGTAAGAGCACTCCGGTTGTATTTCTGTCCAGGCGACCCACCGGGAACACCCTGTCTTTACTGGCGTTTTTGATGAGGTCCAGAACGGTCTTCCTGCCTTCGGGATCAGAAAGGGTGGTGAGGTAGTCTTTCGGTTTATTTAACAGGATATAAACCAGGTCGACTACAATATTGATCTTTTTACCACCTACTTTGATGTCATCTTTGATGGTGACTTTATGTCCGGGTTCGGTGATCAGTTCGCCATTGACCGTCACCTGGCCATCTTTCACCATCAGGGCTGCTTCACGCCTTGCGCAAACTCCTGAGTGCGCAATGAACTTATTCAACGGCATTTCCTCTGCGGTGATCTTTTTCTTTACGGTAATGGGTTTGGGAATATCTACTTCTATCTTCCGTTTCTTGGAGACTTCTATATCAGCGGCCCTTTGTTTCTTCCATTTTTTCTTCTCCTGGCGGAATTCTTCCTTAATGGCGCTGTTCTTGCGGGCCGGAGCAAACTTGTCGAAATTGTCTGTTCTTCTTTTCATACATATACTGTTTTACAACAGGGGGCGGTAAAGGTAGTTTTAAATTGGCGGATTGGCGAATTGTCGAATTGGCGGATTATCGGTCTTTAATTCGTCAATCCGCCAATTCGACAATTCGTTAATTCTTATTCGCCAGCTGTCCGCAGGCAGCATCTATATCTTTCCCACGGCTGCGCCTTAACCTGACGTTAACCCTGTTTTTTTCGAGGTACGCCATAAAGGCATTGGTCTTTTCCTCATCGGGTTTCGCGAAACGGGCGGCATCAATGGGATTGTACTCAATAATATTAATGAGATCTGCAGGAACCTGCCTGTATATCTTGATCAGGTCATCCGCATCTTCAAATGAGTCGTTGAAATCCTTGAACAGGATATATTCAAAGGTGATCTCGTTCCTGGTTTTTTTATAGAAATAGTTTAAGGCATCCGTGAGTGACTTCAGGTTGTTCGTCTCATTGATACCCATGATCTCATTTCTCTTTGCATCTGTTGCTGCGTGTAACGACAATGCGAGTTTAAATCGCACATCATCATCTCCAAGCTGGCGGATCATTTTTGCCACGCCTGCAGTGGAAACAGTAATCCTGCGGGGACTCATCGCCAAACCGTCCGGCGCGGAGATCCGTTCAATGGCCCGCATGACGTTCTTATAATTCAGCAGGGGTTCGCCCATGCCCATGAAGACGATATTGCTCAAGCTTTTTCCCGTGCTGGCTTCAGACTGCTTATTCAGCAGGGCAACTTCATCAACGATCTCGTCGAAGTCCAGGTTCCTTTCTTTCTTCATATAACCCGTTGCGCAAAATTTGCAACTCAGGCTGCAACCTAACTGGGAAGACACACAAGCCGTCATTCGGTGTTCAGTAGGGATCAGCACTCCTTCTGTCATATGTCCGTCATGGGTGCGAAAGCGTGTTTTCATCGTCCCGTCTTCGCTGGTTTGAACGGTGTCGATGCTTAATGATGGCAGGGTAAACTGTTCGTTTAACTTATCTCTAAGGGCCTTGGAAAGGTTTGTCATTTCATTAAAGCTGGGGGCATTTTTCTGCCAAAGCCACTCCCAAACCTGCTTTACACGAAAAGCAGGTTCACCCATGTTTTTGAACAAATCCGTGATCTGTTCAAGGTCAAGGTGGCGTATATTCTGTTTGATCATGGCGCAAAATTAGTCAATTCGCCCTTGACCAAATACCTAATTATCTTTGTGTAATGAAAGAGGTATTCATCATCGATGCAGTAAGGTCGCCTATTGGCAAGTATGGGGGAGCGCTTTCTGGTATAAGGCCGGACGATTTGCTGGCCCAGATGATCAAAGGGTTGCTGCGCAGAAACCCTTCGGCAGATCTAAACAGTATTGAAGACGTTATCGCAGGGGATGCCAACCAGGCCGGGGAAGATAACCGGAATGTGGCCCGAATGGCGGCGCTGTTGGCGGGATTGCCAGTGACCGTCGCAGGTACCACGGTGAACAGGCTCTGTGCAAGCGGACTTCAGGCCATCATGGATGCAGGCCGGGCGATCATGTGCGGGGAAGGGAACCTTTATATTGCTTGCGGAGTCGAGAGCATGTCCAGGGCTCCCTTCGTCATTGCAAAGTCGGAAGACAAGTTTTCCCGTAAAGTCGAAATGTTCGATACCACGCTGGGCTGGCGTTTTATCAATCCTGCCCTGGGTGCATTACATCATCCTTATAGCATGGGGGAAACGGCGGAACATGTAGCCGAAAGATTCAAGGTCAGCAGGGAGTCCCAAGACGCGTTTGCGCTTGCTTCCCAGGAAAAATATTTTGAGGCAAAAGAAAACGGTCGTTTTGATGCCGAGATGATTCCGGTAGCCGCGGAGCCTGTGGCAATAACTACGGATGAACATCCCCGTAAGACAACGTTGGAAAAATTATCGCAGTTAAAGCCTGCATTTGCCAAACAAGGTACCGTTACCGCCGGCAACTCGTCTGGCATTAACGATGGTGCTGCTGCCATGCTGTTGGCTAGCGCGGAAGCAGTTAAGGCTTTTGGCCTCAAACCGATGGCGCGAATAATTTCTATGGCTGTGGCGGGTGTAGATCCTGCCATCATGGGAATGGGTCCGGTGCCGGCGACCATAAAAGCGCTCCATCGGGCCGGTTTATCTGTCGATGATATTGGTCTGGTGGAACTGAACGAAGCTTTTGCTTCCCAGTCACTGGCATGCATAGCCGAATTAGGTCTTGATCCGGCAAATGTGAATGTAAATGGTGGTTCCATTGCCCTCGGTCATCCTTTAGGATGTTCCGGCGTTCGCATATCAACAACGCTGATCCATGAGATGCACAGGCGAAAAGTGAAATATGGTCTCGCGACGATGTGTGTTGGTGTTGGTCAGGGGGCCGCTGTTATTTATGAAGGGTTGTAGATTAGGCGAGGTATTCAGCCAGTCCGGAAATGCTGACTTTTTCCTGTAATCCGGTTTCCAGGTTTTTTACCAGTGCGGTATTGGAGCTGATCTCATCGGCACCCATGAACACGGCGAAGGCGATATTTTTTTTCTCAGCGTATTTAAATTGCTTGTCGAATTTTGCTTTCTCGTAATAGAGTTCTGAAGAGATTCCTTTTTCCCGGAGTGTCTGCATAATATGGAAAGCCACAACACTCTCTTCTTCGCCCATATTAAAGAACAGTGCCCGCGTTCCTTTATTCAATTGCTCCGGCATAAGTTTCAGTTCTTCCATCACGTCGTATATGCGATCTACCCCAAATGAAATGCCCACTCCGGGAATACCTTTCACGCCGAACGTGCCGGTAAGATCATCGTAGCGCCCGCCACCGCCGATACTTCCCATTTGTACCTCTAATGCCTTCACTTCAAATATAGTCCCCGTGTAATAGTTCAATCCCCTTGCCAGTGTAAAATCGATATCTACGGTTTGCGGAAAAAAAGATAAAATATAGCTCAACTCTTCCAGGCCTTTTTTGCCTTCATCGTCGTGCCCGAGCAAACGCGTGGCCGCTTCGATTTTATCTTTATTGGAACCGTTGATCTGCAAATATTTTTCGATCATGTCAACCTGTTCGTTGTTCAGACCTTTGGATAACAGTTCCGCCTTCACTTTTTCCATGCCGATCTTATCCAGTTTGTCGATCGCCACGGTGATATCGGTCATGAAGTGGGGCCCGCCGCAGAGATTGGCTAAGGCCGCAAGCACTTTCCGGTTGTTTAATTTTATACTAACATTGACGCCTAACCGGGAGAATACCATTTTATACATGGCGGTTAGTTCTACTTCATTCATTAACGAGTTGCTGCCTACCACATCGGCATCACATTGATAGAATTCGCGGTAGCGGCCCCGCTGGGGTCGGTCGGCCCGCCAGACGGGTTGTATCTGGAATCGTTTGAACGGGAAGTTGAGTTTGCCGTGGTTCATAGCCACGTAGCGTGCAAAAGGAATCGTGAGATCGTATCGTAAAGCTCTTTCGGTAATACCGGTATTATTTTTTCCTCCCAATACTTCTTCAAAATTCTTTCTGGCCTGATCGTTTTTTTCAGGGTTGTCAAGTCCGTTATTCAGGATCTTGAAAATGAGTTTATCCCCTTCGTTCCCGTATTTGCCCATCAGTGTATCCAGATTCTCCATGGCGGGAGTTTCCAGGGGTTCATATCCGTAAGTTTCGAAAACGGCCCTGATGGTTGAGAAAATATAATTTCTTTTCCTGACCACATCAGCGGAAAAATCTCTTGTGCCTTGAGGGATAGATATCTGGGCCATAATAGGTTTAAAAGAGGGCAAGTTACTGATGAAGATTCATTGTTTGTTCCGATCTGCCGTCAAGTTACCCGAAGTTTGGGTTTTTATGATCCCATCACAGGCCAGGCCGATCAAACGGTACACTTCGTGGTATCCTTCTTCTCCGCCATACCAGGGGTCTGGCACGTCCATGTTTTTGCCAGGATAAAGTACATTCATGAGCAGCCCTGTTTTCGCCGGATCAAAACCATCTCCGGCAATTTGTTTCATATCCCGTAAAACATCGCGGGCCATAGCATAGATCATGTCATATTCCAGGAAATCTTCTCGCCTGAATTCGCGGGAACGCTGGCAACTGATATCAAGGCCATTTAAACGGGCTATTTTTTGTGAAAGCCAATGTGGGGGTTCTCCGTTATGATAGCCGTTAGTGCCGGCACTATGAATTGTCCATAGCAATCCAGCAGATCCTGCTTTCTCCTGGAGGATCCCTTCTGCAAGTGGACTGCGGCAGATGTTACCCAGACAGACCATTAGGATTTTCATGGGGCAAAGGTAAGTGTATGTATTTTTCCTTATCTTGCCCATCCCCATTTTTTACCGGAAAGGCATATGAGTTTAGAGCAAAAAGAAAGGCGGAATCAAGCTAATATCAGGGCTGTTTATGACCTCACCATGGGATTATTATGGAGTGGTGCAGGGGTATTTTTTATCCTGTACAGATACCTGGGATTAGATTTTGATTTTGACCCGCTGGTGGCAGGAATTTTTGGAGTTGCCTGCATAGGCTATGGTGCTTTCAGGGTTTGGCGGGGTTATAAATCGAAAAAAGGGCAATAGGCGAATGAAAGGTTGGCTGGTCATATGGAGAGTTTTGCTGTTGCTGCTGTTGATCACGGGCTGTTCCGGGAATAACAAAAAACAACTAGCCGAAGAATCCCTCTCTTCCGGCACGATCCATATCAGTGTGGATGAGACGTTTAAACCAGTAATCGATTCCCAGATCAGTGTATTTATTGCTGCTTATCCTAATGCCAAAATTATAACACATTATAAACCAGAGGCTGAGTGTTTGAAAGACCTTAAGTTTGACAGCATCAGGATGGTGATTGTAACAAGGGGTTTGAGTGAAGAAGAAGTTAATTTATTCAGGGACACCCTGGGCTATGCACCTAAATTCGGCAAAATGGCATCTGATGCTATAGCGGTGGTGATCAATAACAATGCGAAAGACTCGATGTTCTCGGTATCGGATATCAGGGGCATGTTGAACGGAACAAGCGGGTATAGGTATAAATTGGTTATGGATGGCAATAAAGCCACCAGTACCGTGAGGTTCATGATCGATTCTGTGTTGAAGGGCGAAAAGCTGGCTGCCAATGTTCAGGCGGCAGCCACCAGTGAAGGTGTGATCGATTACGTATCGAAGAATCCGGATGCGATCGGTTTTGTAGGCGTTAGTTGGATAGGAAACAAAGAGGATTCGACACAACTCAGTTTTCTAAATAAAGTTAAAATAGCCAATATTCAGTGCCGGGGTTGTGACAACGAAGCCTATGTTAAGCCATATCAGGCGAACATTGTACTCAAACGATATTCTTTGGTAAGAGGTTTGTATTATATCTTAAAGGAGAATTATGCGGGATTGGGTAGTGGGTTTTCAAATTTTCTAACAGGGGAAAGGGGGCAATTGATCTTTAAACGGGCTTATCTGGCTCCGTCCCGGATGGCCCTCCAGGTTAGGAAGGTGGATATGGAAGAAACAAGTTTTTGAATCTTAGTAATTAGCAATAGAACGTTAATCTTTTAATCAAAATAAAAAGCGGTTCATGACAAGAATCAAAATCGGCGTTGTTTCAGTTTTCTTACTGATGAGTAGCCTGGTTTTTGCCCAAACGGTGCAGGATGGCAAAAAGTTCTTAAACTACCAGCGATACACGAGCGCTGTGGAAACCCTTGAAAAAGCGGTTGCTGCTGCTCCTGCCAATGCCGAAGCACAGTATTGGCTCGGTCAGGCTTACATCGAGTCGAAACAGCCGGAGAAGGCAAAAGAAGTATATCGTAAGGCGCTGGAAGCCAGTGGAAGCAGTCCGCTTTTGTTGGTTGGAATGGGCCATGTTGAGCTTTTGGATGGTAAAAAGAACGAGGCCCGCCAGCGCTTTGAGACTGCGATCAGCCTGACCAAGGCAAAAGATATTGCGGTATTGAATGCGATCGGAAAGGCAAACGCCGACAAAAACGGGGATCCTGACTATGGCATTGAAAAATTGACACTTGCTACCACTATTAAAGGTTTTAAAGAGCCAGAAGTGTACATCAATATGGGAGACGCCTACCGCAGGAAGAATGATGGCGGCGGAGCAGTTAAATCCTATCAGAACGCATTGACCCTCGATCCAAAGAATGCGGTGGCCCACTACCGGATCGGTAAGATCTATGTGACCCAGGGTAAGGATCAGGAAACCACGTTTACCAGGCATTTTCATGACGCTATCAATGCCGATGTGAATTTTGCACCTGCCTATTATGACCTCTATACCTACAATTATTTCAGGGATGTAATTAAGTCAAAAGGTTATTTCAACCAATACAAGGCGCTAACCGACAAAGGCCCGGCCCTCGATTACGAAGAAGCGAGCCTTTCTTTTGCATCCGGAGATTATAAAGATGCGGTTGATAAGGCGAATGTGTTATTGACCCAGTATGGTGAGAAGGCAGATCCAAGGCTCTACAGGCTGAAGGCCTATAGCGAGGTGAAACTGGGCGATTCTGTCAACGCCATTAAAGACATTGAGCAATTTTTCTTAAAGGCTTCGGAAGACATGATCGTGCCGGACAACTGGCTGGTGGCGGCAGAAATGGCCTCCAAGTTTCCCGAAAGGCAAGAGATGTTCGACAAATATGTCCGTCGCGCTATCGAATCTGATACCACTACGAGGGGTAAAGTAGAGATCGCACGTAAAGCGGTGGACATCTTCAAAAAAGCGAAGAATCAGCCTAAAGCGGCGGAATGGGCCCTGAATGTGGTGAACCTGGGCGGGGCAACTCCCGGTAAGGTGGATATTTATAACGCGGGTTTTGAAAACTTTAAGGCCGGCGAATACATGAGGGCCGACAGTCTTTTCGACGTCTACAAAACCAAGTACCCTGACGAAGTATACGGACATTACTGGAGTTTCCGGGCATTGTCTGTGGTAGATTCTACCATGGAGCAGGGCCTTGCTGTACCAGACGCGACCAAATTCATTGAAATCGCCGAGCAGGACAAGGTGAAAAACAAGTCCACTTTGATCACTGCCTATGGTTACCTGGCAGGGTATAACGCCAACGTGAAAAAAGACTTTGCCGTGGCGATCAGTTTTCTTGATAAGATCATAGAGATAGACCCGGCGAATGCCGATGCCATTAAGAATAGAGAGATCCTGCAAAAAGCCCTTTCCAAGAGCGGGGGGAAAACGGCAGGGAAATAAATAGAACATTTGATAGAGAGCCGGGCCGTCCCGGCTTTTTTGTGCCCCCTGTTTTAAATTCAACAAATAAACCAAGAATTACTGCTACTGCCTTAAATTTGCGGCATTCACAATACATC
>JANMHK010000349.1:0-8177 GCA_031375135.1 Sphingobacteriales bacterium
AAAGAGTGGGTGCATTTCGGACTTACCTCGCAGGACATTAACAATACCGCGATACCGATGCTCTGGAAAGAATCTTTGGAGCATGAATTTTTCCCAGCCGTCGCCAATATCATCATTGCCTTGAAGAAAATGGCCAAAACCTGGGCCGACGTTCCCATGCTGGCGCGCACCCATGGTCAGCCCGCCTCTCCAACAAGATTAGGCAAAGAGATCATGGTATTTGCAGAGCGTTTGCAGAACCAGGTTGAACTTATGCAGTACATCCCCTACTCCTGCAAGTTCGGCGGTGCCACAGGAAATTTCAACGCCCATCATGTGGCCTACCCAACTACGCAGTGGGTTAAGTTTGCCAATGATTTTTGCAGCAATAACCTTGGTTTACAAAGACAGCAGTACACCACCCAGATCGAGCATTACGATAATTTCGCGGCCCATTTCGACGGCATTAAAAGGATCAACAATATCCTCATTGACCTTTGTCGTGATATCTGGACCTATATCTCCCTGGAATACTTTAAGCAAAAAACGAAAAAAGGAGAAGTCGGAAGTTCCGCGATGCCGCATAAAGTCAATCCCATTGATTTTGAAAATGCTGAAGGCAACCTGGGATTAGCCAACGCGATTTTTGAACATCTTTCGGCAAAGCTTCCCATATCCAGGCTGCAGCGCGACCTCACCGATTCAACAGTGTTGAGGAATGTGGGTGTGCCGTTTGCGCATACCATACTTGCCTTTAAATCGATGGAGAAAGGATTTGGGAAACTGCTGTTGAACGAATCAAAGATTCGTGAAGACCTCAGTAAGAACTGGGCGGTGGTTGCAGAAGCCATTCAGACAGTTTTACGCAGGGAAAACTATCCCCAGCCCTACGAGGCGCTGAAAGAGCTGACAAGGGGAAATGATCAGATTACGGAAAAATCCATTCGCGAGTTCATCGACTCTTTGAAAATATCTGCGGCACTCAAGAAAGAATTGAAAGCGATCACACCGTGGAATTACGTGGGCGTAAGTTGATTAGCCGGTTAGTATGTTAGCTGGAGAGATGTTGAGAGTAGTAGAGAGTTAGAGCATTTGGAAGCGGGACAGATGAAAAAAGAGATTTTCCCCACTTCAACATCTTTCAAATGCACTAATCCACAACCACACCAAACATCTAACCGGCTAGCATATTAACCGGCTCCCTCACTCACTTCCGTGTATTTCAGAAGAGAAATGAAACTTAATATCGGGGTTATTGTTGATCTCGGTATTGAGGAACCACTCACTCTGTGCGAGGTATACCAAATGTCCGTCTTTGTCGGTCACCACATTTGCGGTTTTAAAACGGGTAAAATCTTCCAATTTCTTTTTATCATCACTGGTGATCCAGCAGGCTTTATAAAATGGCAGGTTATTGAACTGAACGGAAGCGCCGTATTCCTGCAGGAGTCGATATTGGATCACTTCAAACTGAAGTTCCCCTACGCAACCAATGATCTTACGGTTTCCGCTGTGCTGGGTGAACAATTGAGCAACCCCTTCATCGGTCAGCTGCAGCAGGCCTTTTTCCAATTGCTTTGTTTTCATCGGATCCTTATTCACCACCTCCTTGAATATCTCGGGAGAGAATGAAGGGATGCCAGTGAAATAAAAATCTTCCCCTTCTGTAAGCGTATCGCCTATTTTAAAATTCCCTGTGTCAAACAAACCCACCACATCGCCGGGATAGGCTTCTTCGATCACATCTTTTTCACGGGCCATGAAGCTGTAGGGATTGCTGAAGCGCACATCCTTGTCGAGCCGAACGTGATGAAAATATTTATTACGCTCAAATTTGCCGGCGCAGACACGAAGGAACGCAATGCGGTCACGGTGCCTTGGATCCAGGTTGGCATGTATTTTAAAGATGAATCCGCTGAACTTATCTTCCTGCACATCCACTTCCCTTATGGTAGTTTCCATATCACGTGGTGGTGGGGCAATGCGGATAAAGGTGTCGAGCAATTCCTTTACACCAAAATTATTGATCGCACTGCCAAAGAAAACAGGAGCAGCCTTTCCTTCCAAATAGGGCTGGCGGTCGAAATCCCCATAGACCCCTTCGATCAATTCAGCTTCTTCCCGTAAATGGCCCGCGTCTTTTTCCCCAAGCAGATCAACCAATAAAGGATCGCTAAGATTAGAAACAGGAACTATATCTTCTTCTGTTGCTTTCTGGTTGGGTTTGAACAACAAAAGACTTTTATCGTACAAATTATAAACACCTTTAAACTCCTTACCCATATTAATGGGCCAACTCAATGGGTGCAGGTGAATGTTCAATTCTTTTTCGATCTCGTCCATCAAATCAAAAGGTGGCTTACCATCACGGTCAAGCTTGTTGATGAAAACAATCACGGGTGTATCGCGCATCCTGCAAACTTCCATCAGCTTTCTGGTTTGCTCTTCCACTCCTTTTACACTATCCACCACAAGGATAACAGAATCAACTGCTGTAAGAGTGCGATAGGTATCTTCTGCAAAATCTTTGTGACCTGGTGTATCGAGCAGATTGATGAGTTTGTCTTTATACTGAAACGACATTACCGAAGTGGCTACACTGATACCCCTCTGCCGTTCAATCTCCATGAAATCTGACGTGGCATGCTTCTTAATCTTATTGCTTTTAACTGCACCGGCTACCTGAATGGCACCACCAAATAATAGAAATTTCTCTGTCAATGTGGTTTTACCAGCATCCGGATGCGAGATGATGGCAAAGGTTCTCCTTTTCTGAATTTCACTATCGTATTTCATGCGGCGGCAAAGGTAAAGTTTTACGGGCAATGAACCAGAAATCGGCCATTATGGACGTTTTTAACGAACTTTAAGGGGATGAAGAAACTGGGGAATTTTATCATGGCAGCGTTGAGACAGGTGGATCGACACCAGTCGCGGGACAGTGCATATATGGTTGCCAAAAACAGGTATACCGCCAGGGTTAATGTGATGCACGCCATCAGGGATGGATTTCTGATCACCCTGGGTGTGCTATCCGCTGGTTTCGGGTTGAAAGGATTCTTACTGCCCAATCAATTCGTAGACGGTGGCGCAACAGGCATTTCCCTGCTCATCAGCCAGATCAGCGGGCTCTCACTATCCTTGCTGCTGATCATTGTCAATATTCCCTTTGTGTTATTAGGGTATGCGCAGATCGGCAAAAGTTTCGTAGTCAAAACAACCCTTGCCATCGGCTTACTTGCTGTGACGGTGGCCTTCTTTCCGTACCCAGTGATCACGTCCGATAGACTCCTGATCTCTGTCTTTGGCGGTTTTTTTCTGGGTATGGGTATTGGTCTGGCTGTGAGGGGCGGCGGGGTGTTGGACGGCACGGAGATTCTTGCGATATATATCAGTAGAAGAACCAGCATGACCATTGGTGACGTGATCCTCATTTTCAACGTGGCGATCTTTTCATTTGCTGCTTATCTTTTGGGAATAGAAACAGCATTATATGCGATCCTCACTTATTTGTCGGCTTCAAAAACTGTTGACTTCATCATCGAAGGCATTGAAGAATACACAGGGGTAACTATTATCTCGCCGAAGTCGGAGGAAATCAGTAACATGATCATCAAGAAAATGGGGCGTGGTGTAACCCTGTATAAGGGCTCAGGTGGTTATGGTAAAGGGGGGTTAAAAAAATACGATCAGGAGATCGTGTACACCGTGATCACGAGGCTTGAGATTGCAAAACTGCAAACAGAATTAGATACTATCGATCCCAATGCTTTCATGGTTATGAATTCCATCCGGGATACCAAAGGCGGTATGATCAAAAAACGGGTGATGAAGTAATTGTTCCCTTTTTATTCAATGCTGGTCATTAAATAACATTGCCATCATTCAAATCACCACCTTAAAAAAAGCATATTCCCGTTCATACTTTGGTTTAAAGCTGTGAAATTTCATCTGGGTACTTTTACAGCGATGACTAGGGTAATAGAAATACTTGGCAATAGCCTGCGGCTTGCTTTACTGGAACTGAAGAACAACAAGCTGCGCACAACACTGTCGTTACTCGGCGTTACATTCGGCATTTTTTGCATCATAGGCGTACTCGCCACTGTGACCAGTCTTGAAACAAATATTCAGAAAGACATCAAAGCGTTGGGCAGCAATACCATCTATATCGACAAATGGGATTATTCCGGTGGCCCTGATTATCCCTGGTGGAAATATGTAAACAGACCTGAGCCGAAGTACGAAGAAATGGTGCAGTTGAAGAAAAGCACGCCGGTATTGGATAAGATCTGTTTTGTGTTGAATTCAAACGCAAATATTGAGTCGGGCAACAACTTGTTGGAACGGGTCTCTTATTATGGCCCTACAGAACAATTCGTAGACATCCAACCTTTTGAACTTGCGGCGGGAAGATATTTTTCAAGCACGGAAATGGAAAAAGGAAGTTCTAACGTGGTGATTGGTTATGAAAATGCCGAGGTGCTTTTCGGAAAGGCCGAGAATGCCATAGGCAAAGAAGTGAAAATGAAAAATCGCGCGGGCCGCATCATTGGTGTGATCAAGAAACAGGGACAAAGTTTTGTAGGAGGTTGGAATTTTGATCGCTGCGTGATTGTTCCATACCATTATTTTCAACTGTTGTTCACAGAAAAATATTCCAATCCCGTGATCATGGCCCAGGCTAAGGCGGGCATCGATGTAGAAGCATTTCGCGATGAACTGAAGGGAAAGATGAGAAATATCCGAAGACTTGGGCCTAAACAGGTGGACGATTTTTCCTTAAATTCTGTAAGTGATTTCAGTAAATCGGTCAGCGGTTTTTTTTCCAACGTAAGTATGGGAGGCTGGTTCATCGGACTGTTAAGCCTGATCGTGGGCGCCTTCAGTATAGCTAATATCATGTTTGTAACGGTAAGGGAAAGAACTTCCATTATTGGGCTGAAAAAAGCCATTGGAGCTAAAAGGCGCACCATCATGGCAGAATTTCTGCTTGAATCCTCTTTCATTTGCCTGTTAGGGGGACTGATCGGGCTGATCCTGGTATTTGCCCTAACCTTTTTTCTAACCCAGGCCTTTAAGTTTCCGGTCTATATTTCCATGAATATTCTTGGTCTTGCTCTATCCATCTGCATTTCTATAGGCATACTGGCAGGGATCATTCCGGCCTCCATAGCTGCAAGATTAGACCCGGTTGTCGCGATTCGGTCGAAATAATATATTTTTATGGATGCTGTCTTATATCTGGTCCATTTTCAGGCAAACCATTGAAGAGTTCACGCACCATAAAGTCAGAACCTTCCTCTCCTTGTCCGGCATTGCCATTGGCATATTTTGTATCATATCGGTTCAGGCGACTACCGGAAGCTTAGAAAATACCATTAAGACCGATATCAACAAGATGGGTGTCAATACCATCTTTATTCAAAAATTCCCTTTCGGCAGCGGCGGTCCAAATAACTGGTGGAAATACATCTCCCGGCCTACGCCAACACTGAGCGAAGCTGAATACATCCAGGAGCATTCCATGTATGCCCGGAATGTGGCCTATGCCTGCTTCAATAATTCCAATATCGCCTTCGAGAATTCTGTTTTGGAGAATGTGAGATGGTTTGGAGTCTCGGAACCCTTTGATAAAGTGCAGGAGGTGGAGATCGTGGCCGGGAGATATCTCAGCCAAATGGAGTTCAACCAGGGTACCAATTCCGTGGTGCTGGGTTATGAAAATGCGCTAAAATTATTTGAAAACCCGGAGCGTGCCATTGGCAAAACGCTGGAACTGGGGAAATATAGGGCTCGGATCATCGGTGTAACGAAAAAGAAAGGCCGCAGTTTAATAGGGGGTTGGGATTTTGACAATGCGGTACTGGTCAGTGCTGAATTCTGCAAGAAACTATCTAACTACCGACGCCTGGATGGCTTTGTGATGGTACAAACATTTGACGGTGTTCCCATGGACAATATCATCGGTGAACTCAGGGGCATCATGCGCGCCAACCGCCGGCTCAGTCCTAAGGAAGAAGACGATTTCTCGTTGAACGATGTTACAGCAGGGTCTGCCGCCATGAACACCTTATTTGCCAATATCAACCTTGGCGGATGGTTCATTGCATTCCTCTCCCTGCTTGTGGGTGGGTTTGGGGTGGCCAATATCATGTTCGTGTCGGTCAGGGAAAGAACCCCGATCATTGGACTCAAGAAAGCCATTGGGGCTAAAAAATCCAGTATTCTGGGTGAATTTCTGCTGGAATCCGCTTTTTTATGCATTATTGGCGGTTTAATTGGACTATTACTGGTGTTCCCGATGACCTTTATTTTATCTAATGTGCTGCACTTCAATATCTATCTTTCATGGGGGAACATCATACTAACGGTGGTCTTGTGCGTAATCCTGGGCATTTTGGCTGGGATCATTCCTGCTTCCATTGCGGCCAAAATGGATCCGGTGGTGGCTATCAGATCAAAATAATTACCTTTTGATTCAATAAAATCCAATTGTCTGCGTTTATATTCATAGAATTAACTGCCTGATTAGCAGGTTTTAAATCACTTACCAATACCAATACCTATGTTGAAGCTTATCTACGGCGCCATGTTGATCCTTTTTTCATCAGCGGCTTTTCTTTTTTCAAAAGAAAAACAAGATTTTAACTGCAGTCATTCCATTTCCGGAGTAGTGAAGGAATTGAAAGATGAGACCGGTTTTTACCTCTACATCCAGTCGGAAGATAATAAGATCTACTACCCGTATATCGACAAAAAAGATGTGGTTCTTGCCTCAGGTGCCAAGGTTCGTGTTTGTTTTGAAAACACTGGTTCCCTGTCACACGGCCAACCCCTCATCAGGATAAATCATATAAGCTACTTACCTTAGCGGTCTATGCCGCTACATATTCTGGCCATCGAAACATCATGCGATGAAACAAGCGCGTCTGTATGTTCCGATGGCAGAGTCATTTCTAATATCATCGCCACCCAGCAGGTCCATGAACAATATGGTGGAGTGGTACCGGAACTGGCCAGCCGGGCACATATGCAAAACATCATACCGGCTATTGATTCTGCTTTATCTAAAGCTTGCATCACCCCCCAAGACTTAAACGCCATTGCTTTTACGCGCTCCCCGGGACTGATTGGAGCACTTCTAGTTGGCGCCGGCGTAGCCAAGTCCATGGCTCTTGCACTCGATATACCCCTTATTGCAGTCCATCATATGCAGGCGCACGTGCTGGCCAATTGCATTGCAGACCCTAAACCATCTTTTCCTTTCTTGTGCCTCACCGTAAGTGGCGGCCACACACAGATCGTTCTTTGCAGATCCCCATTGGATATGGAAGTGATCGGCCAGACCCGAGATGATGCCGCAGGAGAAGCCTATGATAAATCAGCCAAACTGATCGGCCTACCCTACCCTGGCGGACCACTGATTGATAAGTATGCAGCAGCAGGTGACCCTTTCCGTTATCTTTTTCCGGAGCCCCAGATCGAAGGTCTGGACTTTAGCTTCAGCGGCATTAAAACGGCGATCATGTATTTCCTGCAGGATAATCTGAAGAAGGATCCTGATTTTGTAAAAGAAAACCTTGCCGATATTTGCGCCTCCGTACAATACCGGATCAACAGTATATTGTTGAATAAACTCAAGAAGGCTGCCCTGCAAACAGGCATAAAAACCCTCTGTCTCGCTGGCGGTGTTTCGGCAAATTCGGGGTTAAGGGCATCGTTTACTGCGCTGGGAGAAAAAATGAACTGGAAAACATTCATCCCTCCTTTCGAATACTGTACAGACAATGCCGCGATGATAGCTATAACAGCCCATTACAAATACCAGGCATCCGTATTTTCTGAACTCGATATATCTCCTGAAGCCCGTTAAAAAAACCGATTTGCCAAACGATTATTTTGAATTTAAGCAGTTCACGGTATGGCAGTCATCCTGTCCCCAAAAAGTGAGCACGGACGCCAGTATTTTCGGTGCATGGGCGGCACGGTTTACAAAACCGGCAGCGCGGGTATTGGATATCGGTGCTGGAACAGGGCTCCTGATGTTGATGCTCGCCCAGCAAAATGATGGATTGATAGACGGGATCGAGATCGATGCCGATTGCGTAAAGCAACTGCGGGAAAATCTTCAAAAAAGCAAATGGGCAAAACGGTTGCAGGCGATTGAAGGAAATGTGAAGGAACAGGTACTGCCT
>JANMHK010000390.1:0-4496 GCA_031375135.1 Sphingobacteriales bacterium
CAAGCCGAGCTATTTCATGTCGATCCTGGGCGTAGCCCTCGTATTGTTCATCCTCGGCCTTTTAGGCTGGATCGTGATCAATGCCAGCAAACTCGAGAACTATTTCAAAGGAAATGTGCAGCTCCATGCCTTTATCAGAGAGGGCAGTCCTGACAAGGATATTGACTCCCTGCGCAATTTTATCGCTGCTAAGCCCTACGCCAGGGATGTAGAATACATCACCAAGGAAATGGCCCGCGAAAAATTCATTGGCGATAATAATGAAGACTGGAATAAGGTGCTTGATTATAACCCGCTCCCAGCAAGTATCGACTTCTTTTTAGAGCCTAAATACGTGAATAAGGACAGTATTGGCAGGGTTATCAGCGATGTACAGGGAGTTTTCATTGTCAGTGAGGTCAAATACCCCGATGCTGTGGTAAACAGCCTTAATAAGCTGGTCAGGAAGATAGAAATTGTGTTGCTGGTCATTGCCGCCATGCTGTCACTGATCGCCATCGTATTGATCGATAATACCATCAAACTGGCTATGTTCAGCCATCGATTTATTATTAAGACCATGCAAATGGTTGGGGCAACAAGGTGGTTCATTTCCAGGCCCTTCGATAAAAAAGCCATTATCAATGGCCTGACTTCTGCCCTCCTGGCGATCACTGCCATCGGGGTGATCATCTTCAGTGTAGAAAAATGGTGGCTTCCGGAGATCAAGGCTTTGCGGGATAATGGGTTATTAGTGCTGCTTTTTATGTCGCTTATTTTTGTGGGCATCGGGATCACATTCTTCAGTACGCATAGAAGTGTTACGAAGTATTTAAAGATGAAACTTGACGATTTATACTAGAATTAGTTAATGAGTTAATGAGCTAATTAGCCAATTGTTTTATATTCGATTATGGAAAAGAAGAAATCTGAGTTGTTTAATAGGGATAATTATATGTGGATGGGGATTGGCGTGGCCATTGTCTTGTTGGGTTTCCTGTTGATGGCCGGCGGTAAAAGCGGAGATCCCAATGTTTTCAATGAAGCAGAAGTGTATAGCTTCCGCAGGATCTCCCTGGCTCCCATTCTTATCATGCTTGGTCTGATGGTTGAAGTATACGCGATCATGAAAAAACCTAAGGCCTGATTAAAAATATTCAAGGAACTGAAAGCGATGTCACCATCGCTTTTTTTATTGAACCCGCATGAATACAGTCCAAGCCATCATTATTGCGATCATAGAAGGCCTTACTGAGTTTCTTCCCATTTCCTCTACGGGGCATATGGCGATCACCTCTGCTTTCATGGGCATCCACACTGAACCTTTTACCAAGTTGTTTGAGATCGTGATCCAGTTCGGTGCTATCCTCAGTGTAGTGGTATTGTACTGGAGGAAATTCATTGACATTACCAGATTCTCTTTCTATATCAAGCTGGTCATTGCCATAATCCCGGCCCTGGTATTTGGAGCTTTATTAAAATCTCATATTGAGTCTATACTGGAAAAACCATTTGTGATCGCGATGGTACTCTTACTCGGCGGCGTGGTGTTGTTGTTTGTAGACAAGTGGTTCACCGAGCCTACGGTGATGAAAGAAGAAGACATCACAAACAAACAGGCGCTGGCTATAGGTGGCTACCAGGTATTGGCGATCATGTTTCCCGGACTTAGCCGGAGCGCAGCGACCATCATTGGAGGCATGCAACAGAAACTGTCACGGGAAGCAGCCGCTGAGTTCTCGTTCTTCCTTGCGGTACCCACTATGATGGCGGCCACGGTGAAAAGTATTTATGACGTTTATAAAGACCATCCTGAAGTGATGAATACGGAAAAGGTGAACATACTTCTGTTGGGATGTATCATCGCGTTTGTGGTTGCGATTCTGGCCATTAAATTCTTCATCAGTTTTCTTCAAAAGAACGGATTCCGGGCATTTGGGATCTATAGGATCATCTTGGGTTTGGTGCTGCTGGTGCTCATATACATGGGCAAACTCTAGATTATTTTTCCCTGGGAACAAATCTGCTGTCAAACTCGAATAGTTCCAGACTTTGGATCACCAACGAACCTGCCTGAGGATGTTTCGGATTGATCAGGAAATTAAAATCCCCGGGTACGATAGCAGAAGGTGCCTGCAAGACCATGTTATCTGAAGCCCTAAGGAACTTGTCACCGATTTGTTGCGTGCTGTCACCATGAGGGTTTGACCTCCAGTCTTTGGGTAGGTCCTTATGTTTCAATTGAAGAATAGTGGCCTCATCAGGAATCAGGATAGACACCAGAAAATAATCTTTTGGAACTATTCCTACGGGAATATGGATAGCCAGTTCAACAAATGCAAGTGCTTTTGACTGGCTGGTGTACAACATAGATCGGCCTTTGCTGTTCCACCTGCCACCGTATAATTCTGCACCGCGGCCAGACAGATCCCTGGCGTATTCCTTTTTGCTTAGCCTGTAAACGATCATGCAAAAATACCCTGCTCTATTCGGCCCAATTCATCTTTGACCATACCAACGCCCCATCTGGTATCGAGGAGTTCCCTTGGTGTTCTGCCACCTAAGGCAATGGACCTTGAATTCAGCCAAACATCAAGATTCTCTTTATCACCGAATACCCCTAACCCATATTGATAAAGCATAGCAATATCAATGATACGTTCTGACTGGATAGGCTGAAATCCTTTTTTCTCCTTCTCATTGCGCTGAATGGTCCTTTCCGAAATCTGCAGAAAGTTTGCCCACTCAGATAAAAGAAATGGAGCGCCCTTGTATATCTTTTCAAAATCAGGATAACTGATACCCTGGCGTACTGCATCGATTAATTCGAAAACATCTTTATCATCTACGGATCTGTAGGTAAACTTGGGTCCCGGTTTAACCCTGGGCTTTCGTTTAACCACCGCCTGTTCTTTATAAGCCCTTCCCATGATGTGAAAATTTATCTAATTTAAGACATTTGTCTGATATTTTGTGCCATTTGTCTGAATTTTAACTTGCCGGTTCATATAGCTTCAAAGTGATGAAAGTCAGAAAGTTTACCTATCTTTTTTACCGTTTGACTGCTTATGACAACAACAACCATTACTGCTGATAAAAAGATAGTGCGTGCATGGACCATGTACGATTGGGCGAACTCGGTTTACAACCTGGTGGTGACCTCCACTATATTCCCCGCCTATTACGAAAGCCTGACCGGCGATGGCAATACTGAGACGCAGGACTTTGTCCAGTTCCTGGGGAAGAATTTTGACAATGCAGCCTTGTATAACTACGCATTGAGTTTTGGTTTTGCCATAGTGGCCATCCTCTCGCCACTGCTTTCATCCATTGCCGATTATAAGGGTAACAAGAAAAGTTTTCTACGGTTCTTCATGACCATGGGAAGCCTTGCCTGTTCGATGTTATTCTTCTATGGAAAAGATAACCTGGCACTGGGCCTTGGCTGTACGGTGGTGGCCTGTATCGGCTTCTGGTCGAGCCTGGTCTTTTATAACTCCTATCTGCCCGAGATCGCAGCACCGGAAGACCGCGACCGGGTATCTGCCAGAGGATTTTCCATGGGATATATTGGAAGTGTTATCCTGCAAATATTTAGTTTAATACTGATCATGAAAGGGGAATGGTTTGGGATCGATGCAGCACGTGGTTCACAGATCAGCTTCCTGCTGGTAGGCATTTGGTGGCTGAGCTTTGGAAGTTGGGCCATAGGCAAACTTCCCAACCCCGTATATGAAGGCAAGGTTGCAGGGAATAATGGGAATAATGTATTACTGAATGGCTATCGCGAACTTGGCAAGGTCTGGGAGCAGTTGCGTACCATTAAAGTGTTGAAGAGCTTTCTGGGTGCCTATTTTTTTTACAACATGGGGGTGCAGACCGTCATGCTGGCCGCACCATTATACGCCAGCGGCGAATTGAACGTGCCGCAAAGCAACCTGATCATCGCCATCCTGATTCTTCAGTTGATCGCCATTCCAGGCGCATTCACCATATCGCGGCTGTCGGAAAAGATCGGCAACATCCGTGCACTGATTATTTGCGTTGTGTTCTGGGTTTATCTCTGTGTATTCGGTTACATGATCCCCACCGGCGACGTGAACATGTTCTATATACTCGCGGTACAGGTAGGCTTTGTGATGGGTGGCATCCAGGCCCTGAGCCGCTCAACCTATGCTAAGTTGATGCCAGTAACAAAAGACACAGCCTCGTTCTTCAGCTTCTTTGACGTCTCCGAAAAAGTTGGCATCGTGATCGGCCTCTTCCTGTTCGGCTATCTAACCGAGCTCACTGGCTCACAGCGAATGTCTGTTCTAAGCTGCATGATCTTTTTTGCCATGGGGCTGGTGTTTTTGCTGGTTACATTGAGGAGGCAGCGGGTATAATCCACGCTGCATTTGTCTTACTTCACCAGTTTGATGACCTACCATTAAATCACTTCAGTCTTAACTGGGCAACTGCCTATCCCGAGCAGGTATGGAATGATATCCATTTCGTCCAATTTTCCGACCTTGCAG
>JANMHK010000414.1:0-20703 GCA_031375135.1 Sphingobacteriales bacterium
GAGTTGCTGCCCACAACTGTTACGCCAGCGATCTTGCCGGCAAGCTGATTAACCACATTTGTTTCACGCGCAATGGTTAAGTCCTCCCCCTTGATATCCTGTATGGCATACCCAAGCTTCTTTTTCTCTTTACGTATACCGAGCGCGGTTACTACCACCGCATTCAGCTCAGATATGGCGGGACTTAAGTCAATTTCAATATAATCCGAATTTATTGGAATGATCTCGCTTACGAAACCTATTGAACTGATCTCCAGTTTATCCCCTTTCAAAGCTTTTAGCGCAAATTCGCCTTTAGCATCTGAGGATGTTATAAGCCCGTTGGATAAAAGCTTTATGCTTACACCTTGGAGTGGGCGCCGGTTTTGGTCCGTGATAGCACCTCTTACATCAGATCCCTGAGCCCTTAAAGTATGGGCTAACAAAGAAAAAGTTAGGAATAGAACGGACACGAGTAAAAGTCTCATCTTCATATGCAGAAAGTTTGTGGATGCAAACCTATCTGCCAGATGTTAAGGAATAGTTGTGGCCGTATTAATGAATCATCAAGGTAGGATTAACAGATTGTTAGCCCTTTCTACTTCTTATATATACAACTGCCGGGGGTTGATTTAATATAGTATGATTTGTAATTCGTTGCTTTCGGATCCATACATCCTTCCAGGTTCAGGATCTCAATTTTCCTGAATTCCACAGGGTGGCTCTCACTCTGCAGTGAAATGGTTCCTTCTTTTAAGAGCATACCTGAAGATCCCCAAACCTGTTCCTGTCCGCTTACATTGCCACCACCCACTTGCGGTTTTTCATAGCTCAACACTTCTTTCCCATTGGCAAAATGCTTCACCACCGAATCGCCTAACACAAGTACTTCAGCATTCACCCACTGGTCTCCATGATAGGTTTCTGAATTTGAGTTCAGACAGTGTTGGGTAAGTAGCTTGCCATCTTTCACCACATTGGTACCCGGCGTACATAAGTTACAGGTAGTGCGGGGATCTTTCCCGTTACCGCCCAACAACTGCACTTCAATAGAGACGGGGAAGTCCTGATCCTTACCCATGCTCTCAGCAGTTTGCCCATGTACCATAATACCACTGTTCCTAAAGGCCCAATCCGGTCCGTTCTTTGCCTGGTCTCCAATGAACCTGTATTGCAGGCGGATGCGGTAGTACCCGTATTTTTTCTTGTAGAATATATGACCAAAGCGTTGATCAAACTTATCATACGCATCATAGCGCACAACCATCTTCCCGTCCTGTACCCGAAAAGTATTGCCGAAATTTTCTCCCACCGGATAATTTCTGATCTTCACCGTCCAACCGTTCAGGTTCTTGCCGTTAAACATGGATTCCCAGGCCTCCTTCGACTCTGATTGGCTGATGGCCATTACTGAAATCGAGATAAAAAAGGTTATAGCGATGATCTGCTTCATATGATTCGCGTAAATGAGTTTAAGATACTAATTTGAATTGACTTGCCTGTTGACAGAAAAAGTATAATTTAATAGCAGTAATCTCAGACCATTAATCCTATTACATGCCGGTTTACAAGCTTAACGTCAATAGCAAGGAATACACAGTAGATGTGGACGCCCAAATGCCTCTGCTCTGGGTGATCAGGGATTTTGTTGGATTTAAGGGGACAAAATTCGGCTGTGGCATTTCACAATGCGGGGCATGCACCATCCATATCGATGGCGCACCTGCACGTTCATGCAGCATGCCCGTATCACAGGCAACAGGCCGTAACATCACTACTATTGAAGGTGCAACGGGAAACGTTACTGAAGCTGTTCAAAAAGCCTGGATCGAATTTCAGGTTCCGCAGTGCGGATATTGCCAGAGTGGCCAGATCATGTCTGCTATTGCATTACTGAAATCCAACAAGAAACCTACTGATCAGGATATCGATGCCGCGATGCAGGGCAATCTTTGTCGTTGTGGCACCTATCAACGGATCAGACAGGCCATCCACCGTGCGGCAGAAGCCATCTGACTTTAACGCTTTCAACATTTCGACATGCAAAAATCATTACCATCATTGTCCCGTCGTAAATTCATTCAGTTCACCGGCATCACTGGTGCGGGATTTATCATGGGACTCAATACAGGTTGTTCAAACGCCCCTGTACCCGCTAAACTCAGTGATGTAAAGATCTGGTACGAGTTTTCGCCCTATCTGCATATTGCCGACAACGGCATGATCACCATCTTCAATACCAAACCCGAACTGGGCCAGGGCGTATGGCAATCGATTCCTGCCATGATCTGCGAAGACTTGGAAGTATCCGTTGAATCAGTGCTCATCAAAAGTACCGGCGGACAGAAAAAGTACGGGCCCCTCCAATTTTCCGCGGGCAGTGAGTCTGTAAAAGGCCAATATATGAGCCTGAGAAAACTCGGGGCAGCTACCAAAGAAATGCTGATCAAGGCTGCGAGCCAGGAGTGGAAAGTTCCGGAATCAGAATGCTATGCAGAACAAGGGGAGATCATCCATAAACCATCGGGAAAGAAGTTAAACTATGGTGCATTGGGGTCAGCGGCATCAAAGCTGAAGGTGCCTGAAAATCCCACATTAAAGGACCCTAAAGATTTTAAAATACTCGGCAAAGCAGCGCCCAAACCCGATATCCCACTGAAAGTAAACGGGACGGCTAAGTATGGGATAGATTCAGAAACGGAAGGCATGGTATTCGCGGCCATTGAACATTGTCCTGTGTTCGGCGCAAAGCTCATCAGCGTTGACGATGCGGATGCAAAGAAGATGCAGGGCGTGATTGCTGTTGAAAAATGTACGCGCATCATTCAGAAGTATCGTTCCGAGGCAGTGGCTGTGATCGCTGATAGTTATTGGTCGGCCCAACAAGCCCGGAAGGCGTTGAAGCTGACCTGGGACTATCAGGGTCACGAAACATTTAACTCAGCGGATTATGAACAAACATTGCGCAACCTGGCAAAAAAAGATGGCGTTGCTGATAAACCCATAGGTGATTTTGATAAGGCTTATAAAGATGCTCCTGTTCAATTATCATCGTTCTACGAAACATCTATGCTTTCTCATTCTCCCATTGAGCCGATGAATTGCCTCGCTACCTGGCACGATAAGGACCATCTTGAAATTTGGGTTTCTACCCAGGTACCCGGAGATATCATTACAAGTTTTGCGAAGGAGTATAACATTCCGGAGGACAATATCAAGCTTAACGTCATGTTCAACGGCGGAGCATTTGGAAGAAGGCTTTATCCCGATCATGTGCATGAAACCGTGCAATTGGCGAAATCAGTAGGGCGGCCCGTAAAGCTGATCTGGACAAGGGAAGATGACACCAAACTGGGACCTTTCAGGCCGATGACGTTCTCAGATATGAAGGGGGGATTAGGGGAAGATGGAAAGCTTGTAGCATTCATGCATAAAGTGATCAGTCCTTCTATTCAGGTGGCGGACAGTGCGTCGTTTGACGTAAGCAAAGGAGATCCATATATGACAGACGGGATCAACGACCAGAAGTATGAGATCCCTAATATGAAGAATCCCTATGTGCACGCCGACTTGCATATTCCTGTTGCTGCGTTTCGGGCAGTAACAAGCACTACACTCGCGTTTGCCCATGAATCTTTTATTGATGAGTGTGCGGTCAAAGCAGGTCAGGATCCGATGGCTTATCGTTTAGGATTGGCAAAAAAAGATTCAGATCTGCATAAGATCCTGACTAAGTTGAAAGAGGTTTCGAAATGGGATGAGCCCCTACCTGCAGGGAAAGGAAGAGGCATAGGTCAATATGAGTTCTTTGCGGGGCACGCAGGTTTTGTAGTTGAAGTATCTAAACAAGATGCCGGCATAAAGATCGAAAAAGTGCACTGCGTGATTGATATGGGGACTGTAGTCAATCCAGACGGCGTGAAATCGCAGATAGAAGGCGCAGTTGTGATGGCCTTAACCGCAGCCACTAAGAAAGGGATCAGTTTTGAAGGCGGACAAACAAAAGAATCAAATTTTCATGATAGTCCCATTCTGAGATTCAATGAAATGCCGCCGGTTGAAGTCCATATCATTGCAGATGGCGGAGAGGCAATCAGAGGAGCCGGCGAACCCGGCATGCCCGGATTAGCGCCGGCACTTTGTAACGCGATATTTGCGGCTACAGGAACGAGGATTCGAAAATTGCCTTTTGATCCGAAAAATATAGGTTGATACTTCGGGGTCGCGATTTTGAAACTTAGCCTTTCGATGCGCAACGCATAGGATGGTTTAATCGAAGCAGGTCATCTTAATCTCGACACTACCTCCCCGATGATGGAAAGTGCCTTTGTAATTTCCTCTTGCGTTGTAAATCTTCCAAGGCTGAAACGCACTGAACTTGCGGCGAGTTCATCGCCCATACCCAGTGCCCGCAACACATAGGATGGTTCAAGCGAAGCAGAGGTGCAGGCAGAACCGGACGAGATCGCAAGATGCTTATTCAAATGACTGATCAACACTTGTGAGTCGATCCCGGCGAAAGATATATTCAATGTTTGCGGAAGTAAGAAAGCGGGATCTCCGTTCAACCTTGTCCCACTGATCGACAGCAGTCCTTGCAGCAATTCATCTCTGAGTTGCTTTAATCTTATGGCCTCCGCATTCATTTCTTTCAACGCGATATCGCATGCTTTACCCAGTCCTACGATTCCCGGCACATTCATGGTCCCACTGCGCATTCCCTTCTCATGTCCGCCTCCATATTGGATAGGGGTAAGGCGCACACGCGGCTCCTTCCGCCTCACATACAGCGCGCCCGCGCCCTTGGGACCATAGATCTTGTGGGCCGATAGACAGAGTAAGTCGATCCCATCGTTGATCACATCAACTGGAATTTTTCCTACGGCTTGTGTGGCATCGCTGAAAAAGATGACACCATGTTTTTTCGCGATCGCTCCGATCTCTTTAACAGGCATGATTGTACCCGTTTCATTATTGGCATACATGATGGCGATCAATACGGTATTATCCTTAATCGCGGCTTCAACCGCCGCAGGATCCACCAACCCGTTATGGTCTACAGGAATCACGGTCAGTTCACCACCTATCGACTCAATATACTTACAGGTATCTAAAACGGCTTTATGTTCAATGGCGGAAATGATGATATGATTGCCCTTGGCCTGGTATAAATGATACACACCTTGAATCGCGAGATTAACGGATTCTGTGGCGCCTGAAGTAAACAATATCTCACCTGGCTCGCTCCCGATCAATGCTGCCACTTGTTCCCTGGCAATGTCTACAGCCTCTGCCGCCACCCATCCGTAAGCATGGCTCTTACTGGCAGCATTGCCAAAGTCTACACTAAAAAAAGGCAGGAATGCTTCCAGCACCCTTGGGTCGCAGGGCGTAGTCGCGTTATAGTCCAGGTATATGGGATAGTTTGTCATTTGACTTGGTCATGCCTTAATCCTTCGGCTATTTTGAACACGTGTAATACATATGGGAAGATGGCATCCATGGTTTCGGTTGCACCTTTTGTGGAACCGGGGAGGGTGATGACAAGTGTGTTATTGATGAATCCGGAAACTCCACGCGATAACATGGCATAAGGCATTCGCTGCTGGCCGTATTGCCGCGCCGTTTCCATGATGCCCGGTATCTCCCGTGTAAGCAAGGGCTTTATGGCTTCCGGTGTTACATCACGTGGAGATAAACCAGTGCCGCCGACAAAGAGAAGGAGATTAATTCCTTCATCGGCATACCCGTTCGCCTTTTCCTGAATGAGTGCTACGTCATCCGGAATAACGACAAGATCAACCACATCAATGTGATAAGATTCCAATTTTGATCTCACCTGTTTTCCGGCTTCGTCTATGGCCTTCCCATTCACGATACTATCCGAACAAACAACCACAACCGCCCGCATGCCGGTTGCTTCAGCTTTGCGATCCGATTTCCCGCCTTTCTTGGATTCGAGTTTGATGGTCGAGATCACGATGCCTTTATCGATGGGCTTCAGCATATCGTACATCGTAAGTGCAGCGATGGCAGCACCATGCATGGCTTCCACTTCAACACCGGTTTTATAAATGGTATGAACTTCAACCTTGATATGAACTTCCAGACCTTGCGTGTCAAAACTGATGGAGGTGTATTCAACCGGAAGGGGGTGACAATCAGGGATCACGTCACTGGTTTTCTTAACCGCCAGCAAACCTGCCGCCCTGGAAAATTCGAACACATCGCCCTTCGGTACTTTACGTTGCAAGATGGCATCCATGGTTGCCGGATCTGATACGGTCAATATCGCCATAGCAACGGCTTCCCGCAGTGTATTTGATTTCTGTGTAATGTTTACCATGTTTTGTTCTCCTTCCATTGATAGGAATCGTCCATAAATATTTCTTTCCCCCATATGGGCAACTCGGCCTTGATCCTTTCTACCAGCTCATTGCAACCCTCGATAGCAGCTTTTCGATGTGCCGATGAGGTGAACACAAAAAGACAGATTTCGCCGGCTTTAACTGCACCCAGACTGTGATGCACGTGCATACAAGTGAGTGAATATTTCGAAATGATATCTTCCCTGATCTGACTCATCTGTTCAAGAGCCATTTCTTCATGGCTTGTATATTCAATGGCTGCCACGGTTTTTCCTTCAATGAGATCCGCGCGGACCTGCCCCAGGAAAATGCTATGCCCACCTATTTCCGTTTTCGATTGATGTTTAGAAATACTGTCGGATATAAAACCCGGATCGATAGCACCCCTGAGAAATATGTTCCTGATCTTTTTCTCTTTCATGATGTCCATTTTAAAAACCATCCTTGAGACCCGCTAATCCTCCTTTAAGGCTATAAGCCTGTAGCCCTTTTTCTGCTGCCATTAAACAGGCCTGCATACTTCGCGTTCCTGTTTTACAGACAAATAGAATTTTCCCACTGAACGCTTCAAATTTATCATCTAATTCGTAGATGGGTGCCCTTAGATGTTTGAACCGCGTAATCTCAGGAACTTCATGCGGATCGCGTACATCCACCAGCGTTACATTTTCTTCATCCATTAATTGCATAAAATCTGGCCAGTCCAATTGGGTTCCTGTTGTTGCTGCTACGCAAGGCTGCTCGTAAGAACTTTCCCTGAATTGTTTTTCCGCTGTAACCTTATCGGCTTCCCGCGGCGCCGGTTGATAGTAGAGCTTTGACAATTCGTTGCTCAATAACTGGTAAGTCAGGATCTGGTTCGTAAGGGGTTTACCAATTCCTGTAATCAATTTGATCACTTCAACGGCTTGTAAACTGCCGATGATACCAGGCAAAACGCCAAGTACTCCAGCTTCCGCGCAATCGGCCACTTCCCCGGCTGCGGGCATATCCGGAAACAGGTCCCGGTAATTTCCGGAGCCCTGCCAATTGAAAACGGCCACTTGTCCTTCAAACTCCGATACGGCCCCCCATACCAGTGGCTTGTTCAGGATCAGGCAAGCATCGTTGATCATATAACGCGTAGGGAAATTATCTGTACAGTCCACCACCACATCGTACTCGGGGATCATGCTGAGCATTTGTAGCTGCTCCACCCTTTCTTTGCAGACCCTCAGCTGCAGCGAACCATTCATCTGCTGCAGTTTCTCTGCGGCTACTTCAGCTTTCGATCTTGAAAGATCCTCTTCCGTATATAGCACCTGGCGGTGCAGGTTCGATAAAGAAATGAAATCATCATCAGCTATACCAATGGTTCCAACACCACAGGAACATAGGTACTGCAATACCGGACAACCCAGCCCACCTGCCCCTATCACCAAAACTTTCGCAGTTGACAATGCCTGTTGGGCAGAAGGGCCGAAGCCTTTCAGGATCTCCTGTCTGTGATATCGTTTTTGATGGTCCATATCAACCTCCGGAAAATGGCGGCATTAATGCTATGCTTGCGCCTCCGCCGATGATGGTATTCTGTTTCACGAGCTGATTATTCACCGCGATCATGAATTTCTTCTGCCTCAGGAGTGGATATTTCTCAAATAGTATTTGTTGCAGGGATTCAGTATCCTTCACCTGCTCCACAGAGCAAGATGATGATCCTACAATATCTGTCAACTGTCCGAATACCTGTATCGTTAACCCGTCCATATCAGTTTATAAGATGCAATGAGCAATACTACAGCCAATACTGTTTTAAGTATTTGCTGATTGAACTTCAAGGCTCCCAGATAGGCCCCGAGCAACCCTCCAATAAAAGCGACAACGGTATAGGCACCCATGTCTTTTGTAAACACGATCCCTTTTGACCACTGCCCACTTAAACCGGATAAAGAATTTACAAAAATAAACAATGCACTGATCGCAGCAGTTTGTTTCTGGTCGGTCCATTTCAACAGCAAAAGCAATGGGGAGAGTATGATGCCGCCGCCAATTCCGATCAACCCAGATAAAAAACCAATCCCGCCACCCATGACCAGGGACAGTCCTGCGTTGGGTGCTTTTAGCTGGTTGGCTTCAATATTGGGAAAGAATAAAAACCGGAGGATGGGAATGAATAGCAAAACGCCCAACAGTTTTTTATAAATACCCGGATCAATGTCAATCATACCACCCAAAAAAGCGAAGGGCACGGAGGCTATGGCCAGTGGAAGAAAGATCTTCCAGCTAAAATGTCGGCCCCTGTAAAACTGTATGAAGGCGGTGAGTGAAACAAACAGGTTCAGAAACAGGGCGGTAGGACGCATGATATCAGGTGCAAAACTGAAGATGGCCATCAGGGCCAGATATCCACTGGCACCGCCATGTCCCACCGAGGCGTAAAGGAACGCCATGACAAACAACAACAAATAGAAGACGATGGTCAACTCTATGCTCATCCCTGTGGTAATAAATGAATGTCTACTTCGGCGCCTGCACCCAGTTGCTCCACTTCTTCAGACAATACCACCAGGCAATTCGCGGTGGCAAAGGAACTCAATTTGTAAGATTCCTGTCCCGCTCCAATCCTGACTTCGTCCCCTTCGTAAAACGCTCTTAAAAAATGGGTGAGTCCTGCTGCTTTTTTCAGGTCTGTTTGTAAGATCGCTTTACTTTCCTTCATCCGCATGTCTCGGCCGGTCATCTTACTGAGGCAGATCAGTACATATTCGTAGAAACAAGTCAGTACCGAAGCTGGATTACCCGGAAGACCGAAGAAACACTGGTCACCCTTCTTCCCAAAATAAAATGGCTTACCGGGCTTCTGTTTGACTTTATGAAAAATCTGCTTTACCCCCGATGCCTCTGCAGCAGCTACTGTATGGTCATGGTCACCAACACTTACCCCGCCCGTCATGAGCACGAGGTCAACCTGCTCAAAAGCCTGTTTAAGTATTTGCGTCATCGCCTGCAAATCATCTCTGACGTATACTACACTGATGTCCTGTATCTTATGCATTTGCAAGGCAGCTTGCAGTGCAAATGAGCTGGCTTCAAACACTTTTCCATATTCAAGTTTTTCGCCCGGCTGAAGCAATTCATTTCCGGTGACGATGATGCGTATGCTGGGTGACGGGATAACTGCCAGTTCTGAAATGCCAATGGCGGCGAGGAATCCTATGGCGGGCGGCGTGAGTAACCGATGTTTGGGTAAGGCTATTGAATCCAGTTCTATTTCAGAACCGCGAGGGCGAACATGATCTCCTTTCTTTACCAGTTCTTCAAGTACATATAACATTCCTTCCTTTCGCTCCACTTTCTCCTGCATCACGACCGTATCCGCACCCCTGGGAACGGCTGCGCCGGTAAAGATCCGAACCGCTGTACCTGGTTCTAATGCCCGCTCAATACCATCTCCCGCTGCCTGTTCCCCGCTTATCCGAAGTGCCCGGGCCCGGTCCTCATAAGCAAAAGCATAGCCGTCCATAGAGGATTGGGGATAGGCGGGAATATCTTGTATTGCGATTACATCCTCAGCTAATACAAGTCCTGCTGCTTTTGAAAGCGGCATCACTATGGGCACAAGCGGAGAACTATGTTCGGCGATGAGCTGTTTCGCTTCAGTTACTGTGATCATAGTCAGCCTCCGATGGTGATCATGCTTCTGTTAATGATTTTTTCTGCATTCACGTGTTCAAGATCAGTGAACTGGCCACCCAGCGCTTTTTTCTTTTCGAAAATATTTCCATGGATCAATGGAACAATATCATCACCTCTTCTAAATGCAGTGAGCAGGTCAGTCTCAGATTGCGAAAACAAGCAGTTCTTCATTTTCCCATCTGCAGTTAGTCGCATACGATTACAATCGCCACAGAAGGGTGCACTCATGGTGGTGATCACCGAAAAGGTTCCTTCGTGTTTATAGATGTTGTACGATTTCGCGGTCTCGTGTTTTTTATTCTCGATGGGATTGATCTCGTACTGGGCACTAATGGTTTCCAGGATCTGGTGCCAGGTGAATACTTTTTCGCCTGACCATTTATTACCTGAGAAAGGCATGAATTCAATGAACCGCACATGCACGGGTTCGTCTCGCGTCCAATGCACGAATTTCAGGATCTCTTCGTGGTTGATCCCCTTCATCACTACCATATTTACTTTCACATGAAACCCGCGGTCGATCATCATCCTGATATTATCCGTTACCCTTTCAAACTGATCGCGGCGGGTAAGCATATGAAAACGATCGCGGTCGAGCGTATCAAGACTAATATTTAGTGAATTGATTCCACACTCTTGAAACAGATCTGCGAACTCATGTAAACGGGTACCATTTGTAGTGATGGTCAGTTGTACGGGCAAGGCGGATAATTTCAGGATGATACTGGCTGCGTCTTTTCTCACCAGTGGTTCACCGCCGGTAAGCCGGATCTTGGTTACGCCCAGGGATACAAATATTTTTGCGATCTCAACGATCTCATCCTCCTGCATTAATCGGGTAGCATGAGTGAATTCATAATCCTCATCAGGCATGCAATAAAAACAACGGAGGTTGCAATTGTCGGTCAACGAGATCCTCAAATAACTGTGCACCCTGTTAAATTCGTCCTTGATCATGTAAGTTTAGTTTCTCTTAATAACGCCTCATAGTCGTCAAGGGTGTCAATATCGGTCATGCCATTGGGAAAACCCACAAAAGCAACAAGTTCTTTATGGTCTGCAATTAATTGTCGGGCTCCCTTATCGCCTTTCAACTGCAGGAGTAATTGGAAAAAAGATCGATGAAACAGGGCGGGAGTTCCGGCTATCTCTCCGTACTGACTGGCTACAACGGGCCTTCCCGATTCAGCTTGGGCACTGATCAGTTTGGTCAAAAGCGCCTGATCAGCAAACGGTTGGTCACAAACCGTGATCAGGGCAGCATCAACATCCGGCCATTCCGATTCAAGTTTCTTTATCCCTGCTCTAATCGATGAGGCCATCCCTTCTTCCCAATCATCATTCTTCACCACAAGCACGTTGCCATGCTCGATTCCTTCAAAATCTCTTGCACCAGTAACAACGATGATGGGATTTGCTCCCGCTAATTCTGCTTCGTCAATCGCATGTTGCAAAAGCGTTTTATGCTGATAGATCAATAGCTGCTTCGGGGTGCCTAATCGTGCTGATCTACCCGCCGCTAAAATGATCGCCGCAAATTGTTGAACGATCATAATCCAGATTTGATGTCGGCCACATGGACGGCATGTATAGAACCTGTTTTGATGCGCAGGGAAGTTCCTTTCTTATGACTGAATACGGCTTTGATCTCTGCGATGATGCTCAGCGCAATTTCTTCCGGCGTTTCTGCGCCGATATCTAAACCTACCGGACCATAAATCTTTGCCAGCATCCCATTATCGATCTGCATGCCGCCATCCCTAAGCTCGTTGATCATTTTGTCGTGCTTTTTCTTTGGTCCCAATATCCCGATATAAGAAAGATCCTTTTGGAGCAATATTTTAAGCATCGCCAGATCGTACTGATAATTATGCGTCATCAAAACGAAAACCGTTTGCTGGTCGATAGGGATCTGTTCGAGTACAGCTTCGGGTTTGCTGACAATGACCTGACAGGCCCCTGCAAAACGATCTGTCCTGGCATGTGTACTGCGGCCATCTACTACCCGGGCATCCCAACCAAGTTCGGTAGCGATATTCACGAGTGGAATGGCATCATTACCACCGCCCACGATCACGAGTGATATGGTTGGCGGAACATATTCAATGAAGGCTTGGAAGCTATTTCCTTCATACAAATAATCACGATGTAACGAGTTAGCCTCTGCCATCGCTTCATGTGCATCTACCAATATTAGGCGTTGCAAACGCGCATCGATATTTCCGTGAACCGCCCCATCCTGCTGCATCAATAAACAAGTGCCCAACTGAGCAGCTGAGTTACGATCGGGGACAATGAGGTTTACCAATACTGAAGGTTCCCGCTTACTGATCGCTTTCTTCAGCAGTTGGATCGGATTATGATCGTTTGTGGGATCAATGGGTTCGAATAAGACCTGGATCAATCCTGCGCAACCAAGCTGCACCCCCAACATCATATCGTCTTCATCCGTTGTATCGTAGGTAACCAGTTTGGCATCTTGTTGCGAAATCACCAGCAGTGCTTTTCTAAGGGCATCACCTTCAAGACAGCCCCCGCTGATCGCTCCGGTGAGTAGGCCTTCATCGTCCACCAACATGCGCGCCCCCGGGCGTCGGTAGGACGAGCCTTCGAGATATACTACCGAGGCCAGCGCCATTTTCTTCCCCGCCAATACGCACTGATCATAGGCCTTTATAATTTCGCGGATCTCCTTCATGAGCTTTTTGCAAAAGGCTGTTCGTCCATAAATGGTTGCCGTCTCATTCGTTTACCTGTTGCCTTAAAAATAGCGTTCGCCACTGCGCCGCCTGTTGGCGGAAGGGCGGGCTCGCCAAGACCGGTAGGATCAATATTGTTCTTTAAGAAACTGGCATCGATCTCGGGGATCTCTTTCATGCGGATAAGCCTGTACCTGTCAAAGTTCTTTTGTTCTGGCTCGCCGTTTTTGAAAACGAGTTTGCCATACATCGCCGTACCATAGCCATCTACGATAGCGCCCATGACCTGCTGCGAGGCGCCTGTTTCATTGATCACAATGCCGCAGTCCGACACTGCATATATTTTTTGCACTTCAGGCTTACCATCTTTCATGACCACTTCGCAAACCTGCGCCACATAGGAGGCATGGGAGAAATACACGGAGAAGCCCTGCGACACACCTTTCTTCTTACCCCAGCCTGATTTTTCTGCTACCGCTTTGATCACATTTTCCATGCGGTCGATATCATACCTCACCGGGCCTGCAGGTGCCGTCCTCGCTTTCTTCAACAGATCCAAACGCATCTGCACGGGATCCTTTTTTGCAGCTACCGCTACTTCATCTAAGAAACTCTGCTCTGCATACGCCAGGAAGTTTGTGGTGGGCGCGCGCCATGCACCTACGGTGATGGGCGATTTATGTTCCAGGGTATCAATAAGGATATTATCTATCGCCCCTGCTGGAAAATTGTCCTGACGGAGTGAGTTTTCCAGGTTCATGCCAACCCCACGACATTTATAACCCGTGATATTTCCAGCCGCGTCCAACGCCGCTTCAAAACGATATTTGGCTGCGTTCCGATAGCTTCCGCCCGCCATATCATCTTCACGTGTCCAAAGCAGTTTCACCGGTTTCTTGATGATAGAAGAAAGCTCTGCAGCTTCCACTACATAATCAAATTTTAGTCTTCGGCCGAATCCGCCGCCAAGGCGTGTGATGTCCACTGTGATCTTATCTTCCGGAACCTTCAGCAGATCAGACACGGCCTTTCGTGCAGAACCCGGTGTTTGTGTGGGGCCAACCAGTTCAATTCCATCTTCGCGAACATGGGCGAAGAAGTTCATGGGTTCAAGCGTATTATGTGGCACGAAGGGACACTGGTATTCAGCCTTCACAATTTTAGCTGCATTTTTAAATGCAGTCTCAACATCGCCTTCTTTCCGCCGCAGCTTTGCCTCTGTGCTTTCCATCAGGGTTGAGAAGATCCGGTCATGGTCGGACGAACTTTCCAGGCTTCCGCCTTCATTCTCATATTCGATCTTCAGTGTTTTCTTTGCCTTCAGCACTTCCCAGGTAGAACGGCCAACTACGGCCACGTTATTATTAAATTTGACTACGTCTGTCACACCCGGCATGCCCCTGGCCTCATCGGCATTAAATGATTTCAGTTTGGTTCCAAAAGCCGGAGGTCTTTGGATCACGGCATAGACCATGCCCTCGCGATAAAAATCGATCCCGAAAACGCCCTTGCCGGTGACTATATTTTTGTTCTCTACATTCTTGAGGGGTTTGCCGATGATGGAAAAATCTTTTGGATCCTTCAGCTTCACATCTGCCGGAACCTTCAGTTTTGCAGCCTCATTCGCCAGTTCACCATAGCCTGCTTTTTTGCCAGAAGCTTTATGATAAACAAAACCTTTTTCTGCTGTGCATTCTTCGAATGGTACGTTCCATTTTGTTGCAGCAGCCGAAATCAATAAATACCTAGCGGTAGCTCCTGCGTTCCTCAGTCGTTTCCAGGAGTGAGGAATAGCGCCGCTTCCGCCGGTCAGCTGCCGGTCGAACCTCTTGGTATCCAGCGGCGGCTGCACCACTTTCACCTTATTCCAGTCGGCGTCCAGCTCTTCGGCGACGATCATGGCAAAAGAGGTTTTTATATTCTGGCCAAGTTCCGGATTGGGGGATGCAATAGTGACCCATCCGTCTGTACCGATGCTGAGATAACTGTTGAAACCCGCGACGTCGATCTCGGGATGTTGCATGATCGTTGGCATGGCAGCCGCTTCACTATCGAACCAACTGAAGCCGAGCATCAATCCGCCTCCGGATAGGGAGATCTTTTTCAGGAAATCGCGCCTGCCTTTATGTAATGTGTTGCTCATGTTCATTTAGTTTTAGTGCTTGCCAGTTTAACGGCCTCGCGTATACGATGATAGGCTCCGCACCTGCAAATGTTGCCATGCATGGCCTGCTCGATCTGATCCATTGTGGGTTTTGGTGTTTCTTTCAAAAACGCAGCGGCCGTCATGATCTGCCCGGCCTGGCAATAGCCGCACTGAGGCACATCAACTTCTTCCCATGCACGCTGAACCGGATGATCGCCGTTCTTAGACAATCCTTCGATAGTGGTGATCTTCGCGTCTTCCACGGCAGACACTGGCATCAGGCAGGACCGAAGGGGATTACCATTCATGTGAACGGTACAGGCACCACATTGGCCAATGCCGCAGCCGAACTTTGTGCCTACCAAACGCAGATGATCCCTCAATACCCATAGCAATGGGGTATCCTCCGCAACATCGGCCTTTTCTTCTTTACCATTAATGTGAAGCGTAAAAACAGGCATCTTATTTTTTATTTGAATTTACTACAAATTTAGTCAGCATTCGGGCTACTACCCCATCATTCCAATACAAAAAACAGGGTAAAACCCCGAGACGAATGAATGGCAGCAAAAAAATAACGCGTGCCTGGCGAATATGCAGGATATGATTCAGCGCTATCGTAAAGAAGTGATGATCTGCGAAGTGGGGATTGGGGGTATTATATTGGGAACCCGAAGCGCACAATTACTGGAAAGGCTATAAGCTGGGTGCTTTTGAAAATTCCGGAAAACCGACCATCGCGCTCGAAGCCTTTAAATGATCAGGTTGATTCAAACTCCCCTACCCTTTTTAACCGAAGATTGGTTACGGGAGAAACAATCAATGGGAATTTTTCAACTTCCACGGTACTGGGATCCAAGCCGAAACTTCTTTCTTCTGATTGGGAAATCTGCTTCAAAAGAAAATGAAGCCTCATGGTAAGCTTTTCACCCAAGGGCAGGTCATTATCCTGGCTCAAATATTTCTCCAGTACCACAAAAGTAAAGTCGCCCACGCTCCTGTTCTCTTCAGCACTTTCATATTTATTCATGATGTTCACTTCTCCATTCTTAACCAATTCTTCCAACACTTTTCGAAACAATAAATTCATCCTCGGCTGTACCCTGAAGCCCAGTCTAAAATCAACCCTGATAATACTGTTGGGCATAATTTGAACCACTGTGTATTCCGAAGTGTAAGGATCATCTACCGTATCAACGTGTACAAACCAATAGATATCTGCCCGCTTGGGTTTTCTATTCAGGATGGAGTAAATGATCTTATGCTCAATCTCTTTGGGATTGTCTGCAGAACTCAGGTAAACCAGGTGGGAGGCGTATTTCGGCACGGTAGTATCCAAGGCTAGCTCTTCAATTTTAGCCACATAATCCGACATTCTTACAAATTCGACATACCTGGTCTTGATCCTTCTGGCTTTATACCAGTCTAACATGATCAGAAACAATAAGCCACCAACAATCAAGGTAACGAACCCGCCATGCGGGAACTTGTTCAGGTTGGCATAGAAAAAACTAAACTCGATGGTGAAGTATACCGCCAGATAGAGATAAATAAAAATGGGGTTTACCCTTTTGAGCACCAAAAAATTAGCAAACAAAATAGAAGTAGCGATCATAGTAACCGTAATAGCCAACCCATAAGCAGCTTCCATGCTGGTTGCTTTTTGAAAATAAAGTACAATGCCGATACATCCTGTGAATAGGAGCAGATTGGTACCTGGCACGAACAGCTGGCCTTTTGCTTCAGACGGATAACGTATTTTTTGTTTCGGCCAGAGATTCAGTCGCATCGCTTCACTGACCAATGTAAATGATCCCGAGATCAGTGCCTGGCTCGCAATGATCGTAGCGGCGGTAGCAATGGCAATGCCGAAATAAATAAACCAGGCAGGCATAACTCCATAGAAGGGATTGAAGCCAGCCTCTATTTTTTCGGCATTGATTAATTCACCGTTATGGTTAGTCAGCAACCATGCGCCCTGACCGAGGTAGTTTATGATCAGGCAGGTTTTTACGAAGATCCAGGAATACCTGATGTTCCACTTACCGCAATGGCCAAGATCTGAATACAGGGCCTCAGCACCCGTAGTGCAAAGAAAAACGCCGCCCAGGATGAAAAATCCTTTCGGATAACTGAACAAGAGTTTTATCCCGTAATAGGGATTGAAGGCCTTGAAAATAGAAGGGAAATCAAACAGATGGATCAGTCCAAGAATGGCGAGCATGGCGAACCATAGACCCATGACAGGCCCGAAAAACTTCCCTATGAAAGAAGTGCCGAATTGCTGAATGAAGAACAACATGGAAAGAATGGCGATCACGATATACACGATGGACCGCTGACTAATGTGTTGTAATGCCGGCACCTGCTTCAACCCTTCAATGGCAGAAGTCACAGAGATCGGTGGTGTGATCATCCCATCTGCCAGGAGGGCTGCGCCGCCCAGCATAGCCACCACAACCAACCATTTTCTCCTTCTTCTCACCAACGCAAACAATGAGAATATCCCTCCTTCTCCTTTATTATCTGCCTGCAGGGTCAAGATGACATACTTCACGGTAGTCTGCAAAGTCAGTGTCCAAATGATCAGGGAAACGGATCCAATGATCAGTTCCTCCGTAATACTCTTTCCATTAATGATTGAATTAAGTACATATAACGGCGAGGTGCCAATATCTCCATAAATAATCCCGAGTGCTATTAGAAAACCAGCTGCTGAAATCTTGTTGTGCGTAGACATTTAACGATCAATTACGATATAAAATTAAAACCTACTTGTCGCGACTGGCAACTCCAAGGCCAAATCTTTATAAAATCTTTATGCTCCCTGGCTGTTAAAAAATATTCTGACAGGAGTATATGCTACATTTGTTCAGGCCTATTATGAAGAAGCTAATATTCCGACACGCGGATCAACGCTTGCAATACCTGTACAGTGCCGGTATCATTGTTGTTGTTGCCGCCCTTTGTTTTGCTTTTACAGGCCTTATGGGCTACAGGGTTCCGGCCTTTATCCTGCTGTTGGCTGTATCCATCCTTGCCATCATATTTGACATCCTCCCGGTTTTACTTTCTGCAGCGCTTAGCGCGCTGATCTGGGATATTTTTTTCATTCCACCGCGTTTCACACTTCATGTTGACAATGCAGAAGACAGTTTTCTTCTGCTGATGTACTTTATTATTGCGATGATCAACGCTGTACTGACTTCTAAGATCAGAGAGGCGGAAAAAACAACCCGGCTTAAAGAAGAAAGAGCAAACAGTGTTAAACTCTATAATACCGTTCTCAATTCTCTTTCACATGAACTTAGGACACCAATAGCTGCAATCATAGCGTCCAGTGATATGTTACAATCTCCGGTTAATTATACAAAGGCTGAGCAGCAGCAGCTGATTTCTGAGATTTCGCGGGCAAGCTTAAGGCTGAACCAGCAGGTTGAGAACCTGCTCAATATATCACGACTCGAATCAGGTCATATCAAACCAAATTACGACTGGTGTGATGTTGTTGAACTGGTATATGAGGTTGTAAAACGGGTAGAAGAAAATAACGCAAGACGAAAAATAAATATCAGTGTAGACCCCAGCCTTCCACTTTGCCAGGTGGATAAAGGCATGCTGGACCAGATCATCTATAATCTTTTGAATAACGCAGCTATTCACACGGATCAAAAATGCAGCATCTCGATCACGGTCACTTGTTATACAGATTTACTGCAGTTTATGATTGAGGACAATGGTAAGGGATTTACCGCATTGGACTTAAAGGATGTTTTTAATAAATTTTCCCGCGACAGAGATCCGAAAACAGGCGGTTCAGGATTGGGTCTTTCCATTGTAAAAGGATTTACAGAAGCACTTGGCGGTACAGCCGAAATAAATAAGTCGTTTAAAAATGGCGCTCAGTTCATTATATCGATACCTGTAAAAACTTCCCACTTCAAATTGTTTGACCAATGAACAAAGCCGAAATCCTGATCATTGATGATGAGCAACAAATGAGACGGCTTCTTGAATTCACACTGGACACTAATGGTTATCTTCCAAAGTCGGCCATCACGGCCAAAGAAGGACTGATCATGGCAGCAAACCATCCTCCTGACCTCATTCTGCTTGACCTGGGTCTTCCGGATGAGAGCGGTCATAGTGTATTAAAAAAGCTTCGCAAGTGGTATACCAATCCGGTGATCATTCTTTCCGTCCAAAAAAGCGAAGAAGATATCATAAACGCCTTGGATAACGGAGCAAACGACTATTTGTCAAAGCCTTTCCGGGTAGGTGAACTTCTGGCAAGAATTAGAACTGCACTTAGACAGTCGATCTCGGAAGACGGCGAGGTAATTATATTGAGTAAAGACCTGGAGATAGATTTGACCAACCGCAGCGTTAAGAAAAACGATCAGCTGGTTAAGCTCACCAGTACGGAATTCAATCTGCTATCGCTATTTGCAAAAAATACAGGGAAAGTGCTTACTCACCAATTTCTACTCAGAACAATTTGGGGACCGGGATATATCGACCAGTCTCAATACCTGAGGGTATTCATTGCACAGATCAGAAAGAAAATCGAGGTCGACCCGAACAGGCCGGAGATCCTGGTTACGGAATCGGGCGTTGGATACAGAATGACGAATGAGTAACCTTTTACCGCACTTTCAACATTGCTTTCACTTGTTGAATTTGCCCGTTCTGAAGCCTTACATAATAAACTCCGGGAGCGAGATATCCTCCGTCAAAATTTATACTGTAAGTACCCGCATCCGGATAAGTTCTTTCCAGCAATTGTTTTACCAAATTGCCGGATGTATTAATGATCTGGAGAAGTGTATGGCCGCCTTTTGTTTTGAATGTAATATTGGTTGAGCCGCTGAAAGGATTAGGATAGTTGAAAACAAGTACGCTCTCATTGCTAAAGGAATTGCCCGGCCTCGATGCCATGCAATTGGCGCTATTGATCAACGGGAGTGACTGGAAGTTTTTCAACATGATTTGCTGAAGATTATTATCCGGCACACAGAACCATTGTTGCAATACGGAAGCATATACACTCCTGAAATCATATTGATAAGGAACATTGTCCGCTACAGTGGCATTAGCAGCTATGGTAGGATTGTTCCCCGTCAATCCACCGATGACATTTTTTCCGAAGAGGAACAGAGGTGCTGCAGAGCCATGATCTGTACCACCGCTCGCGTTTGATTTTATCCTTCGTCCAAACTCTGAAAAAGTCATTCCAACGATCCTGTCCTGCACACCAAGGCCTTTAGCATCATCCATAAATGCCTTAATGGAAGAGGAGACAACCCGCCACACCAGTGAACAGAGTTAGCCGAGAGCACCCACTCCCGGCTTTCTTCGTTTTTCCACAGTGTTTTCATTGGTCTAGCAAATCCGGCGGGATTTAGAGAGCGCTCTCTGTTTTTTCTCCGATGACCGTTTTGAGCCGGTTTCTGCGCCGAATCCGTCGAACTCTCAGACTCTCAATCCGGCCAAAAGTTTTAGTTAACAGCTTTGGCGACATCCGGGGTCCGGAAGCAACCTAAATACTGAAAGGCGTTTTAGTTAACAGCAAATTGGTCGTATGCCTGGCAATTCGTTGGTAGTAGCTCAGTCGAATGCGATGCGCAGAGAAGATTTCTCGACCGATTGAAAATGGATGGCGTCGAACATCGCACAAAGCTGTTAACTAGCTCTCAGCAGTTCGCGGAAATACGATCGGGCTTCGGAAGCAACCCTATCTTATACGGCGACAGAGGGATGAACAGGGACTACGTGTGGACGTTGGAAAACGTTGGTGGACTAGGAATTGAGGCGGATTCAACTTACCAAACTGTGG
>JANMHK010000454.1:0-2338 GCA_031375135.1 Sphingobacteriales bacterium
GGTCTGTAAACGAAAAAAACCTCCAGAGCTATAATTCTGAAGGCTTTCGAAGAATTCTCACTTGCGTGGTGTGATCTGGCTGGGACTCGAACCCAGGGCCCATACATTAAAAGTGTATTGCTCTACCAACTGAGCTACCAGATCCTCCTGCCTTTTATGGCATCCCTATTTTGAAAAGGGAGTGCAAAAATAAGGGAAAAGATAAATCAAACCAACTTTTCGTATGGCAATTGATTATCCAGAATTTATTCAGGTGTATTCTTCTTCTTCATCGTGGCTTTGTGCCCTGCATTGTTAACTTTGGGACCTCAACATCCTTCTATGACAGGTTTTTTTCAGGATAAAGTAGTTATTGTAACTGGCGGAACTGACGGTATAGGCAAAGCATTGGTAAAGGACCTTATTCAAAAAGGTGCCAAAGTAGCTACCTGTGGGCGTAACCAGGATAAACTGTATGCCCTTCAAATGGAATTTCCAGGGCAATTGCTGCATACTATGGTGGCGGATGTAAGCCGTTATGAGGACTGTGAGCAATTGGTCAGTTCCACGGTGAAGACCTTTGGAGGAATCGACATCATCATTAATAATGCCGGGGTGTCCATGCGTGCATTGGTTCAGGACCTGGATATCTCAGTGATTGAGAAGGTCATGAACATCAACTTTTATGGGGCCGTTTATGCCACCAAACTGGCACTACCGTATATCCTGAGCAGAAAGGGAACCATTGTTGGGGTTTCTTCGATTGCCGGTTACCGCGGTCTTCCCGGACGGAGCGGATATTCTGCCTCCAAGTTTGCCCTGCAAGGCTGGCTGGAAGCCCTGAGAACTGAACTGCTGGAAAGTGGAGTGAATGTAATGTGGGTATGTCCCGGTTTCACCAGTTCCAATATACGCAACGCTGCGCTCAATAAGGAAGGCAAGCACCAGGGTGAATCACCTATGGATGAAGACAAGATGATGACTGCAGAAGCCTGCGCAACCCATATCCTAAAGTCGATAGAAAAGAAAAAACGAACCCTGGTACTAACATTCACGGGTAAGCGAACGATCCTGATGAACAGATTCTTTCCATCCCTGACCGATAAGATGGTCAGAAAATTCTTCTTCAAAGAAGGTATATTGGTCCGATAAGAATTGACAATAACTAAGTATTTTCGTTTAACTAACCCGTTGGTCATTTGCAGAATCTAATAGTCCCCCATTTCCTTACATGCCAATTCTAACGCTTACATCAGATATCGGTCATAAAGACTTCCTGGTGGGTGCCGTCAAGGGTCAGATACTGCAGGTGAACGAGGAATTCAATATCGTAGATATCAGCCACGAACTCACTCCATTTAATTATTCTCAGGCGGCTTATGTGTGCAAGAATGCGATCCGGAACTTTCCCGACGAAAGCTTTCACCTGATCCTGATGAACCTGTTTCATACCCGGCCGGAGCATTTACTCCTCGCCAAATACGGAAATCAGTATATTGGAATTGCTGATAATGGCCTGTTAACCATGATTTTGGACGGTTTACCTGAACTTGTTGTTGGAGTAGCCCTCGATAAAACCCAGAACAGAAATACCCTTTACTGCACCAAGGTACTCGCCCAGGCTTTTACGGATCTGCTCTCGGGTATGCCCATGGAAAAGATCGGCGACCCCAACCACTCCATAGAAGTTAAGAACCCGTTGAAGCCCATGTTGGGCAATAACTATATCGAAGGCCAGATCATCTTCATTGATCATTTTGAGAATGTGATCGTGAATATCACCCGGGACGATTTCGAAGAGCAGCGCAAAGGCCGGAGTTTCAAAATCGTTTTCAAAAGGGACGAAGTGATCGACAAGATCAGCGAAACTTATGCCGACGTCAACGAAGGTGAAAAACTCGCTTTATTTAACTCCGCGGGATACTTGGAGATCAGTATCAATAAAGGAAACGCAGCCGGACTCTTCGGACTCCAGGGCTATTCAGAAAAATCGGTATCCCAGGCCCAGCTTCTTCAAAGCAGGCTTTATTATCAGACCGTTAGGGTACATTTTGAGTAATTTACGGATTGGCGAATTGGCGAATTGACGGATTGAAACCCGCCAAAAGTTAAAAATCCGTGAATCCGCCAATCCGTTAATTCGCCAATCCTTTTCCCCTTTTTCTATCGGCAAATTTCCCTTAGGTTTGCCAGTCTTTAAAATCCCGCAAACCTTATGATTTTTAAGAAAGTCAATTACATCACTGGTTGGATCGTTTGGGCCATTGCTTCCCTGGTATTTATTATGACCTCGGAGGCCGGAGGCAGTCTTTGGGACTGTGGCGAGTTTGTATCCAGTTGCTTTAAAGTGCAGGTCCCC
>JANMHK010000471.1:0-2959 GCA_031375135.1 Sphingobacteriales bacterium
TTTCTACTCTTTGCATCAGAGATAAGATCCATTTTAGCAGCGGGTATTGTTAAAAAAGAACTCGATCGTTCTGCACTGCCAGATTACTGTAGTTTCCAATCTTTCGTATTTCCTTCTTCGCCGATTGCTGGTATCAAGCAATTGGAAGCGGGATCTTACATCACGGTAAAAGAGGGTCAGCTGGAAATGAGCAGCTATTGGGAATTAGGAAAGGGAGAAACAGATATCAATTTAAAAGATCCTGCTGCGGTTAAGAAGAACATTCGGGAATTACTTACCCGGTCAATTGCTCAGCGCTTGATTAGTGATGTTCCTGTTGGAGCATTTCTTTCAGGGGGTATCGATTCGAGTGCAGTGGTAGCACTCATGTCTTCCGTTAGTTCTGTTCAAGTTTCGACTTTCAATATTTCATTTAAAGAGGAGGAATTCGACGAGTCAAAGTTTGCCGAACTAGTAGCTAAGAAATATCATACCAATCATAATTCTATTCGTTATTCGCAACACGTGCTGCTTGACGAATTGGAAAATGCCTTACATGCAATTGATTCCCCAAGTGCAGACGGAATAAATACCTATGTTGTATCAAAGGCAATTAAGGCTTCTGGTATCACGGTGGCATTATCAGGAGTAGGTGGCGATGAATTGTTTGCAGGATATCCTTTTTTCAAGAGTTATCTCGATATGCAGAAATTCAGAAATGTTTATGATGCAACGGGTTTTCTCAGAAAGGCTGTATCATCGTTTTTAATTAAGTCTTCGTCGCCGAGACACCAAAGGGTGGCTGCTTTGATGGGTGCAAGTAAAATGGGTATTGAATCTATGTACCCCGAATTCAGGCGAATTCTAACTCCGGCTAATATTAAAAAGCTTACACATATGAACTGGGACGGGGAATCAAATTTGGGACAGACATTGAACAGAAAGAAGGATATGTTAAGGGATCTTCCTTTGCTGAGCCAGGTATCCGCAGCCGAATACCTTGGATATACCCAGAATACCTTATTGAAAGATACTGACCAAATGAGCATGGCTGTTTCTCTCGAAGTAAGAGAGCCATTTTTTGATCATGAGCTGGTTGAATTTGTCTTGCAAGTGCCAGATGAAATTAAGAATCCAATCTACCCTAAGTCTTTGTTGGTGGAATCATTAAAGCCAATGCTACCTGACGAGATTGTTTTTCGAAAAAAGCAAGGATTTCTTTTTCCATGGAAGATCTGGATGAAGAATGATATCAAAATGTTTTGTGAAAAACTCATACACAAAATGGCCGAACGCGATTTTATTAATGGGGCTGAACTCAAAAGATATTGGAATAGATTTCTTCAAGGCGATCCAAAGGTGAATTGGACTGAACTTTGGCTTTTTATTGTACTGGAATATTGGATGGAAGAGAACAGTGTGAACTAGCGTCCAAAGAAGGTTATTAATATTTATGCTGGAAACTGGTAGAAATAAAATTCTCATTCTGGTAGATTGGTTTGCTCCCGGATATAAAGCTGGAGGGCCGATACAATCTTGTGTGAACGTTAGTTTTTTGCTTAAGGATTACTACGATGTGTACGTCCTAACTTCTGACCGCGATTTCAATGAGTCCGAACCTTATCCCTCAATTAAGTCTGATGTGTGGAGCAACGAGCTTCATCCCTCTATCAATGTATATTATGCATCTCCGTCAACATTGAACAGGAGAGCAATAAAAGAGATTATAGAAAAAGTAGATGCGGATTTTATTTATCTCAATCATCTTTTTTCACCTTTGTTCGTGATATATCCTCTCTGGCTAAGTTTTTACGGGGGTGCCAAAGGGAAGATTGTCCTTTGTCCCAGAGGAGCGTTGTATAGTAGTGCTCTGCGAATTAAAAGGTATAAAAAGATCCCCGTCTTGGCTCTATTCAAATTGATGGGCATGCTTAAAAAAGTGCGTTTTCACGCTACTAACGCTAAGGAGAGGGATGCTATATTAAAGCACTTCCCGGGGAGCAGCATAGTTATTGCTGATAATTTGCCTAATTCCCAACAGCCTCCCATGGTGTTTGTTGAAAAGCACCGTGGTTTGCTAAAATGTATATTTGTGGCAAGGCTTCATCCTATAAAGAATTTACTTTTCTTCTTAAATGTGTTACTCGAGGTTAAATCTGAAGTGATATTAACTATTGTAGGGCCGATTGAAGATGAAAGTTATTGGAAATTGTGTGAGCAAACAATTTCTCGGTTGCCTCCAAATGTTTCGGTGCACAATGTCGGGTCGGTTCCAAATGTGCATTTGCACAGGTATTTATCTTCAAGTCACCTTTTTGTGTCGACTACCCATGGCGAGAATTTTGGTCATTCAATATTTGAGTCTTTCCTTTCTGGAAGACCCGTATTGATCAGCGACCAGACTCCATGGCAGAATCTTCAGTCGGCCGGAATTGGGTGGGAGCTCCCCTTAAATAATCCCGGAGCATTTATAAATGCACTTGAAACAGCGGCTGCCTGGAAACAAGAGGAGTTTGAGGAACGTGCCCATGCTGCCTGGGAATATGCCAATTGTTTTATTAAAGATGGCGATTTGAAGGAGCAATATTTTAACTTGTTTTCATGAATAAAAAGGTTGATAACGCCTCATATAGCACCACCATTAATATTGGCGTAGGTAAACTGAAGCAGGTGGCTTGGTACGTCGTTAACATCTTTTTTTTCAAGAACCCTCTGAATATAATCTCCTCGTCAAAAGTTTCATTGTTAAGGCTTTTTGGAGCAAAAGTTGGAGTGGGGGTACGGATAAATCCAAGTGTGAATATCAAGTTCCCCTGGAAACTTACTGTTGGCGATCATTGCTGGATTGGCGAGAATGTCTGGATCGCGCGCCCCGCCGAGAAACGCTCGGACCAGCGCGTGTCCGTCGGGTGCGCGCTGCGGCCACTTCGACGATATCCAGGCGCCGGCAGTAATGCTGATGCCTTCAGCCCTCGGCACG
>JANMHK010000496.1:0-3589 GCA_031375135.1 Sphingobacteriales bacterium
TCACAGGTGGAAGTAGACCGGCAGGTTACCAACCTCGACAGGTTTGAATTATTTTTCCCGGAAAGAAGGCAGTTTTTTCTAGAGAACGGAGACCTCTTCGCCAATTTTGGCTACACTTCCCTCCGCCCCTTTTTCTCAAGAAGGATCGGCCTTGAAGCTCCTATTATTGCAGGGGCGCGCTTAAGTGGGAAGCTGAATAAAAACTGGCGAATTGGTGTGATGAATATGCAGACGGATAAGAATCTCGAACGGGGTTTACCTGCACAGAACTTCACTGTCATGGCCCTGCAAAGAAGGGTATTCAAACGTTCCAATATTGGAATTCTGGCCATCAATAAACAGTCCCCGGGCAACTTCACAGATACATTGGTGGGTAAATCCATCAACCGCTACAATCGGAACCTGGGATTGGAATATAACCTTGCCACATCGAATAATAAACTCACCGGCAAAATGCTGGTGATGAAGTCTTTCACCCCGGGAGTAAGCAGCAAAGACTGGATCCAGGCAGGAAATCTGCAGTACTCAAGCAAAAGACTGAACCTTTCCTGGCAACACGAATATGTAGGAAGTAATTATGTTGCAGAAGTAGGCTATATACCGCGCAAGGGTTACTTTAAAATGAATCCCTCGGCAGGGGTGCTCTTTTTCCCAAAAAAAGGTCGAATCCTCTCGCATGGAATCAGGCTCAATTCAACGTACTATTTCAGTGAAACAGGCAAACACCTGGACGACGAAAGCTATATCCCATATACCCTCACCTTTCGGGACAATACCACATTCACTACCTGGTTCGCACGCAACTACGTTTACCTGTTCAATCCCTTCGACCCCACCAATTCCGGAAAGGATACACTGGCCAGGGGTACTGAACACAGCTGGATGGCATGGGGGACAGAGTTTGTTTCTGCACCCCAGCGAGTTTTCACTTACAGCTTCTCTACCCGCTATGGGGGATTTTATGAAAATGGAACGCGCCTGAACCTCTCAGGAGAAATCAGTTATCGCAAACAGCCGCACGCTATTTTCACCATTGGAGTAAGCTATAACGACATTCGCATGCCGGCACCATGGAATACAACAAGATTATGGCTGATCAGTCCGAGAATAGACCTAACGGTTACGAATAACCTATATTTTACCACGTTCGTTCAATATAACAACCAGTTGAAGAATGTGAACATCAACACGCGTTTGCAATGGAGATATAAACCCGCATCGGATATCTTCCTGGTGTACACCGACAATTACCTGCCTGCTCCTTTTTCTGTCAAGAGCAGGGCGCTGGTGCTTAAGATCACGTATTGGTGGAATACGTAGCAAATCGATGAAACAGATCCTTTGGACCTGTTTCATCGATTTGAATGTGGGAAATGTGATGAATGCGGGGAATGTGATCAATGAATGTGACAATGTGATGAATACACTCGTTTATTTATCCGGGTCATTTATTACAATTCACCACAATCATCTACCACATTTCGCCACATTCATTCTTCCACATTCATCACATTTCCCCACATTCATTTCCCCCATTGATCACATTGATCACATTGATCACATTGATCACATTGATCACATTGATCACATTTATCACATTAAGAAGGAACTAGGAACGCCGACGGCGTTCCAGTTCCTTCTTAATAAGCGCCAGTTCCCGACTTGTTTGTCCTGCTACCGAGGAATTTTCCTGCGCCCGCCGCATCAGGTAAGGGACAACGTCTTCTATCGGACCGAAGGGCAGGTATTTACTGACACTGCAGCCTGCTTTGGCCAGGTTGAAGGTGATGTTATCACTCATGCCATAGAGCTGGGAAAAATGTACGTGCGGGTGATCCAACGACAGGTTTTTTTCCTGGAGGATGCGCGTGGCTTTCAGGTTACTTTCTTCATTATGCGTGGCCACAATCACTGATACTTTTTTAATATGATCCAGGCAGAGTTTTACGCCTTCATCGTAGTCCCTGTCTGTTGAATCCTTGTCGGGTTGAATTGGCGAAGCGTAATTCATTTCCTTTGCGCGAAGCCTTTCCTTTTCCATATATGCGCCTCGCACCAATTTCATCCCGAGGATAAAATCTCTTTTCTCAGCGGCCTCAATCGAATCTCTCAAAAACTCCATGCGATCGTGTCGGTAATGCTGAATGGTATTGTATACTACGGCTTTCTCCTTATTATACTGGTCCATCATCAACATGGATACCACGTCTACGGGATCCTGGATCCAAGTCTCTTCCGCATCCAGCAATACACCGATGTCCTTCGCAGCCGCCACGGTACAGATCCTGTGCATTCTGTCATGAACGCGCTGCCATTCCGCTTTCTCGTCGGCCGTCAGCGACTCCAGTGCCTTCGTATATCTTTTCATCAGCGTACCGGAGTTGGCATCCACCGACCTATCCAATTTTTCTAACAGGGCGAACCTCGCCATGCCTGTTAGTTTTATACTCATGAAAGGAATGTTGTTCTGAGTAGCAGCGTAATTGATCACCCGGATGAATTCTTCGCAGGCATGATCGAACCCTGCCTCACCATCGTCACCGCCCTCAACACCATAGTCAAGGATCACCTGAACATGATAGTGTCCCAGAACTTTCGCAGCTTTTGCCGTTTGTTCAAGGGTTTCTCCGCCCACGAACTGGGAGAAAATAGTATTTCGGATGATACCTTTTATAGGAAGTCCTGATTTAATGGCCCAGGGTGTGATCCCAGTGCCGGCTTTTACCAGGAATGGGTAGTGCATGAGTGAGAATAAGAAATTAGCTTTATTTAATTCTTTGTCGGTCTTATATGCAAAAGCATTTTCAGTATTGTCGAAAGATATGGCAACCATTGAAGCAATTTGATGAATGGATACCAAAAATAGCTTGTTTCAATTATTGCAGGAAAGAATAAATGAATATCCGGCCTGGGACGTTGAAATCTCGCCTCATAGGTTTTTACATTATTGAGTTGTGCGTTGGGGGCTGATACAAATCGACTCGAAGTTTAAAATTTCACCTCATAGATCTTCAGGCCGCTGCCCCGGTCGTTGGATACTTCATGAGCAATGGCCAGGAGCCGGTCACCCCAGGAAAAGAACCCGGACAGATTCTGGTCTTTCATACCCTTACTGATTTTCCATTTATTGCCAGAGACATCAAATCGGGTAAGGAATTTGTTATAACAACTATATAAATTTTGTCCTATAAAAACAGAGGCAAGGCCATCTGAATAAGTGGCGGGTGCACCTCCATAGTAATCAGAGAACAGACACTCCTGCTTAACTGCACCAGTAGACAGATCAAGCCAGTCCATATTGGGCATAAAGCCGGGTTCGGGGCCGCTAAAATCGTATCCCCCTGTTAACACCAACTTACTGCCGCCCATTACTGCAAGGCCGGAGGCATACCTTCCTTTATTGAGCCGAAGCGTTGTCCACAGACCATTTAGTACATCATAGATGTCTACTCGGTCGGAAACGTCTCCTGCTGCAGTGAAACCGCCGGTGTAATAGATCTTATTTCCTACTATGCCGGCAGTCATTCCATTTCGAGCTGCAAGGAACTTACTGGTACTCCATGTTCTTGTGGTCAGGTCATAAATATCC
>JANMHK010000037.1:0-5031 GCA_031375135.1 Sphingobacteriales bacterium
TGTTCAGCATCATCCACTGTAAACCTTTATCGTCTTTCGAGAGCGACGACTTTCTCATGGCAAAATAACTTCCGATCTGATCAACGGTTTTACCGGCTCGTATAACAGATAATGTTAGATCGTATAGTTTGGGATTTTTAGGTGACCAGTTCTGCAGGCCTTTTACAGTCAGAACATTGCCTGCAGGTTTGTCAAAAACCTGCTCAGCAAGCTGCTTGCCCTGGTCCATAACCACTACCTGTAATTGATCACCTGCCTTGAACGCGTTGATCGAGCTGTTCAAAGTCAACGTGCCGGCATCCATATCAGGGACCGTGTAAACATTTTCTATATAGGTTTCAGGTACTGCTTCAAGCCAAACCGTCTGCCAGATTCCTGTTACCGGTGTATACCATATCCCGGACGGCTTCATGATCTGTTTACCCCGGGGCTGAGGGCCAAGATCGGACGGATCCCACACACTGATCTCCAATTCCTGTTGGGGTTTCTTAGACAGCAAAGCGGTAATGTCGAAACTGAAAGGATCATAGCCACCCTGATGTACGCCAACTTTCTGCCCATTGATATATACTACGGTCTGCCAATCCACAGCCCCAAAATGCAGCAATACCTTCTTGCCCTTCATAGCCGGCGTTACCGTAAAACTTCTTTTGTACCACAATTGGTTGTTCTCACCAACGGATTTACCTACTCCGGATAGGGCGGATTCAATCGCAAAGGGTACCAGGATCTTCCCAGTGTATTTATCTGGTTTTGTTTCGTCTTTGTATTTTATGGCATAGTCCCAACTGCCATTCAGGTTTACCCAGGAATCTCTTTTCATTTGGGGTCTGGGATACTCGGGATGTGGGAGGGCAGGATCTATTTTTTCAGCCCAGGAACTCATGATCTTATTGCCCGCGGGTTTCCAGGTCTGGGCGTTCAGCCCCGAAATGGCTAGGTTGATCAGGAGAATAAAAAGGATCTTTTTCATCTTCGTCGAATAGTTTATTTGCTGTTTACTCTAAGGGTTTTTACATATGTTGGCAGCCAAACCTGCATTTCATTGCTTCCCCGGTTACACCAGGTATAATAAGGGATGGCGGTGACCGATGTTTTTGAAGTTCGGATCGAAGTGCCATTATCAGTAATGTCCAGGGTGGTCATGGCACCTTTCAACATCATCACAGGTTCATCCAGAACCGATCCTTTTTCTGCCGCCAATTCAATCGGCCCGTTTGCAATAATGTTCATTGCATGGCCCTTGTTATCTGCTCCTTCTACACAGTAAACGAGTGGCCCGCGTTGGAAGGCTACCCTTCCTTCGTCATCTGCCACTTCTTTACGGGCGCGTATCATTTTAACGGGCATGGGTACCCTAAATTCTACCTGGTCACCTTTCTTCCATTCCCTGCTGACCACTGCATATCCTTTCTCGATCTCATAGGCGGCTGGCTTTCCGTTTAGAAGCAACGCTGGTTTCTCCCAGCTCGTGTCTACAAAATGGTACAGGTCGCCCGGAGCCGCCACACCACTCGCCCAGCCGGGAATCCTGATATGGAGTGCTGTCTTTATTTTTTTGGCCGGATCAATGCTGATTTTCGTATTGCCATCCCAGGGATAGTTTGTTTCCATGTTGACGGCCAGGGCCGTATTCTTAATGCTTATCTCGCTGCTGTTGCCCACAAACAAATTGACCCACAATCCTTCGTCTGATGAAGCATAGATATAGTTTCCGATCGACGCAACCAGCCGCGCAATATTCGAGGGGCAACAGGCCGTGCCGAACCATTCACGTCGGCTGTTCTTGCCCGTAGACGCTAATGGATTGCCATAGAAGAAACGGTCGCCGCTTAACGATAGGCCATCAAGTGCCCCGTTGTATAAACTTCTTTCCAATACATCGATATATTCTGCATCACCCGTTAATGCGTTCATTCGCTGGTTCCAGAACACCATACCCACTGATGCGCAGGTTTCACAATAGGCTTGCTCGTTGGGCAAATCAAAATCAACACTGAAGCCTTCGTTGCTGCCGGCAGAACCGATACCGCCTGTGATATACATATTCCGGTAAACCACATCTTCCCAAACTGTACGCATAGCCTTCATATAGCCTGCATCTCCTGTATGGGCCGCTACATCCGCAGTGCCAGTATATAAATACATCGCCCTGACTGCGTGCCCGGTTATTTCTTTCTGCTCCCGCACGGGCACCGCATCCTGCGCATAGGCTGTGTCTTTCCAATCCGTCCAGGTATAGCCATGAGCCAGTTTCTTTCCCCTTTCTTCCAGCAACCAGTAAGCCAGCTTCAGGTATTTCTCATCTTGGGTGACCCTGTATAATTTCACTAATGCCAGTTCAAGTTCCTGGTGACCGGTGACCCAATGTTTTTTGTTGGGTCCAAAATTGGCATCAAAATGATTTGCCCATTTGATCGCTACTTCCAAAAATTTTCTTTTTCCCGTTGCGTCAAAATAGGCAACAGCTGCCTCTATCATATGCCCGCCGTTATAATCTTCATGCATGCTCATGTCTATCCATCTTTTCGACAGATCGGTGAGCGTATAATAGGTGTTCAAATAACCATCAGGTAATTGTGCTGCCGCGATCTTGTCGATCCATTCGTCCGCTTTTTTCTCTAGTGTCGCATCCGGCCTGTTTTTCAATGAATAAGCAATCGCTTCCAGGGCTTTAAATACATCAGAGTCATCATAAAATATGCCCTCATGTGGCTCGCCCTGCTTACGGGCCACTTTTTCAAAGTTCTTAATGCGGGGCGTCTTCATTTCCGTTTGATAAATACAAGCCTGGATAGTTGCGGTGGCTACTTTATCCAATTTTGGTTTCCAAAACGCATCGTTGATGGTCACTTTTGAAAAGTTTACCGGCTGCATTTTTAGATGCGTCTGCGATACTGCCGATAAAGACAGCAAAAGGAAAAAGGCAAAAAAGCTTCTCATGGTAAAAAAAATTAAACTACCTGGAATCCAAATGCATATGGATCGTCGTCCGGGTCGATGGTGATGGTGTTCTGTCCATAGATGCGCGCCCAGCCTTCTATGCTGGGCCTGATGGCCGGTTTTCCATCAGCAGTCGTCTCTTCTTCTATGCGGCCAATGAACTTACTGCCGATAATACTTTCATGTATAAATTCATCGCCTTTTTTTAGTTTGCCCTGCGCATACCACTGCGCCATGCGGGCGCTGGTGCCTGTACCACAGGGTGATCTGTCGATGGCTTTATCCCCGTAAAAAACAGCGTTTCTTGCGGTTGATTTCGGGTCTATCACCTTACCTGCCCATAAAATATGCGAACAGCCTTGTATCGTGGGATCATCAGGATGCGTGAATGTATATTTTTGATTGATGTCTCTTCTTAGTTCTCTAGCCCAGGCTATCAACTTATCCGCCGGATACTGTTCAAGGCCTTTGAAATTTTGTTGTACATCGACGATGGCGTAAAAATTACCACCATAAGAAACATCTACCGTTAGTTCTCCCAATTCAGGACAGTCGGCCTTCAATCCCTGCTGATCGAGGTAAGACACAACATTGGTTAGACGAACCCATTTTACCTTCCCATCTTCTTCCCCATAAATAATATGCACCAGGCCTGCGGGTGCTTCCATCTTGACAACACCCGGCACCTTAGGCCTGATCAATCCTTTTTCTATGGCTATGGTGATGGTTCCAATGGTTCCATGACCGCACATCGGCAGGCAGCCACTTGTTTCAATGAATAGGACCGCTATATCGTTCCCAGGATCGTGGGGCGGATAAAGTATACTCCCACTCATCATATCATGTCCTCTAGGCTCAAACATGAGGCCCTTTCGTATCCAATCATACTCCCTGAGAAAATGCTGCCTTTTCTCACTCATATTCTTACCTTCCAGTTCAGGCCCGCCTTTGGCTACAACCCTTACGGGATTACCGCAGGTATGGGCATCAATGCATTCGTAAACAAATCCTTTCATTTAATACCTTTGGGATGGAGATGACAAGTTATGGAAACCTATGGTAAGATATTACTGATCGCAATGCCTATTTTCCTGCTGCTGGTGCTGCTGGAAAAACTATATGGCTGGTATAAAGGACAAGACACGGTGAGAACCATGGATATGATTTCGAGCCTGTCTTCCGGAGTTACTAATGCTACGAAAGATGTGTTGGGCCTCACCATCACCATTTTGTCTTACGGATGGCTGGTACGGAACATAGCAGTCTACCACATCGAAGCCACATGGCTAACCTACGTTGTGGCATTTATCGCCATGGATTTTTCGAGTTACTGGGTACATCGCTGGTCCCACCACATCAACATATTTTGGAATCGCCATATCATCCATCACAGCAGCGAGGAATTCAATCTCGCTTGCGCTCTTCGCCAAAGCATTTCTGTGTTCTTCAATATTTTCACCTTCCTGCTGGTACCCGCTGCATTATTGGGTGTTCCCGCCCAGGTGATTGCGGTGGTAGCGCCCCTGCACTTATTTGCGCAGTTCTGGTACCATACCCGACACATTGGCAAACTGGGCTTTTTAGAAAAGATTTTTGTTACCCCTTCCCATCATCGGGTACACCACGCCGTTAACCCGGAGTACCTCGATAAAAACCTTGCTGCCATTTTTATATGGTGGGATAAATGGTTCGGCACTTTCCAGGAAGAACTGCCCCACGTTCCGCCCGTCTATGGTATTACCCGGCCAGTGCACACGTGGAATCCCATCAGAATAAATTTCCAGCATCTCTGGCTGTTGATCAAAGATGCATGGCGTACAGAAAGTATAAAAGATAAGTTCAGGATCTGGTTTATGCCTACGGGTTGGAGACCTGCCGATGTGGAAGCAAAATATCCTGTTGAGAAAATCACCGACGTTTATCATTTCGAAAAATATAATCCCAAAGCATCTACCGCCCTTCATGTCTGGTGCTGGTTTCAACTGATATCGCTGCTGCTGTTCATCAGCTTCTTTTTTGGAAACATCGCCCGGATCGGAACTCCCAACATGATTATTTACGGAGGATTTATTTTTCTTTTCGTATATG
>JANMHK010000177.1:0-5312 GCA_031375135.1 Sphingobacteriales bacterium
CATCGGACAGCGCAAACCCAGCACTGATTTAAAAACAAGTTTGAACGATGCGCTCAGGGATTTCAACGTGAGTGTATAATAGAAATTAAAATCTCAATTACCTTCATAATCAGCTTATAATGAGCTGATTATTTCTTTTCACGTACTCCCGTAAAAGAGCCTTCGGCCATGGTGCCGAGTTTCAACAATCCTTTCATAGAATCCCCGTCTACCGTTCCGTCGTACACTATGATGTTAGCACTGATCTCAAACTCCAGGTGGATCTTCTTCCCCCGGATGGTTCCCTTTACGTCCGCATCACCAAGCTGGCCCTTGTAGGTGCCCGTGATGGTGGAGTCCGTCAGATGTTTTAATTCAAACACAGGATTACCATTTCCTGCAGTGGTCTCCACATTCATTTTCCATCGGCCATCAACTTTTACGGGCGGGTCTTGCGCGTTCACCGAAGACACGAGCATTATGCAAATGATCAGAAGGGATAGTCGCATTCTTTTTTCTGTAAAATAAGAAAATGGGGGCATAAAAAAGCCCGGAAGATGGCTTCCGGGCTTCATTTATATCAGATAGCTTAGCTTTTCTCATCATTCAGAAACTTGGAAACCAGTCCTGCCAGGGCTGCACCCACGATTGGCGCTACCCAGAACAGCCATAACTGGCCAATGGCCCAGGAACCTGCATAAACAGCCATACCCGTGCTACGGGCCGGGTTGCACCACTTCTGTGAGCAGGGCGGCAATATGTTCTAAATCTTTACCATCCGAAGGCGTCTTAAACCCGGACTTATGTAATATTCTTGGCTCCGATTCGTTTTGATATATAAGAACACCACAATATGTCGAAGTTAGCCCTCATTTTACTGCTGCTCATGCCCGCTGCCCTGATCGGGCAAAAGAATGTTGACCTGGACCGATTCGGATTTACCGTGCAGGTCAGATCGCTTCCTTCAGTCAAACTGGACAGTACCTATCGCACCTACAACGTTGAAGTAGAAAGCAGTAGGCTGATGCAGTCCTTTCACCAGGAACTGGAGCCCGAGCGGATGGTGCAACTCGAAGGATGGAGAAAACTGAACCAGCAGGGACATGTGACGGTTAAAGTAAGGTTTGAGGACCTGCTCCCCGAGTCGTTCACCGTTGTGGAAAGAGTGCAGGACATCAAAGACAAAGCAGGCAAGATCACGGGTACCCGCTCGTTCTATGCCCAGGAAGTGGTTTACACCTTTGCGGCAACTGCCGAGCTAACTGATTATAAAGGGATCCATATCATGGACCAGAATCTGGCCGACAGGGGTAATAAAAGAACCTACCGCAGCCCGGAATTTCCTGTGAGGCAACTGGCAGAAGGTTATTTCATGATTAACTCATTGAAAGTCACAAATGATCTATACAGGAGCTGTGTTACAAACGCAATGAGGAACCTGAGCGCTAACCTCACGAATGATTTTGGGTATAACGAAGTCACCTTGAATGATTATATGTGGATCGTGAGTTCAAGAAAACACCCTGAATACAACGACCATCGCAAAGCTTTCCAGCAGATGAACACGGTACTTTTTGGCATGAATGCGAATACGCCTATTACCGGAATGCGGGAACAACTAAAACCCGTGATCGACTATTTTGAAAAGATCAAAAAGAACTATAATTCCACCAGCAGGCACGATAGGAAAATCAGGTATGCCAGCTTCTTCAACCTCGCCGTATTGTACTATTACCTGGATGATCCACAGATGATGATGCAACAAGCCAATGGCCTGGTGCTGAATGATTTTGATGCCAAGGATGGTAAAGGCTTTGAGGCAGTTGCCCTTCGCTTAAAGAACCAGTTCGAAATCGCCAACGTGAACACGCGACATTTCAGGGTAGACACTACCCAATTCAAAGGGCCATTTGAACAGACCGCCACAACTCCGGTAAAAAGCAATTCCACTACAAAAAGGGAATAATCGAAAAAATATTTTGTAAAAAACTCCTGAAACCGGGAGCAGTTTTATTGATAGTATTCGTTCCAGATGACCTTTTTACCAGTCTTCGCAGATACCCTGGCCGCTTCCAGGATCTTCACCACCATTTCATTGGTAGCGGGAGCCGAAAGATCATAGGCGGACATCTTAATCTCACCCCTGATCACCCGGGCCATATATGCAAAAGGATCATTTCTGTCTTGCTGCAATGCCGGGGCCGCAAAACTAACCGGATCCGTCTTCTCATTTTCTTTCCATTGCATGTTCAGTCCATCTTTACAAAACACGTAGCCCGTCTTCCCATACAACTCCATATCTTTTCTGCTATACGGCCAGTTCCAGGAAGCCTGAATGATCACCTGGGCCTTCTTATAGGCGATGACGATTGTTGCCTCATCATCCACCTTTGGATATACCTCAGGCTTGATCTGCTGCGTCACCGCGGTAACAGAAACCGGTCGCTCACCCCGCATTAACCAGGTGGAGAGATCCGCACCATAGCATCCAAAATCCGTGAGGGCCCCTGCCCCATTCTTTACCGGATCAGTCAGCCAGGCCAAAAACTCTTTGCTACAACCGATCTCCTTAGGGCCGGGATGTCCAGTATGAAAAACGATCTTCCTGATCTCCCCGATCTTATTCTCCTGAACAGCCATCTCGTAGGCTTTTGCATTGGAGCCGTACCAGGTGGTTTCATAATTGGTCAGCAAGAATATGTTATACTTCTGCGCCAGGGCCAGCATTTTTTTTGCGTGCTCCCAACTCACCGCCAGCGGTTTCTCCACCATCACATGAATCCCAAGCGGAGCGCAGATCTCCACCACCTTTAAATGATCGTATATGGAATTGAACGCCAGCACGGCGTCTGGTTTTGTTTTTCGGACCAGTTCTTCCAAATCCGGATGCACCGTCGACATGTCGAAGCCATATTGTTTTGCATATCGCGCTGCTAATTCAGCATTAGGTTCAGCAATTCCAACGATCTCAATGTCACCCTTTATCTTCCTGCCCATGATCATATGCGCATGGTCGTGCGAAAGTCCCGCAACAACTACACGCAGTGGCTTTTGCGAAAGGCCTGCCTGTTGCCCCACCGAATGCATGGCCACGGTCAATAATACTGCTAACATCCATACGGCTATCCTGGTCATACCATCATTTTTGTAAATATAAACACGTCATCATCACGGAGGCCATACAGCATGAAATGAAATAAAAACAATATATTTAAAATCAAATTTTCCATACGAATCCTCAAACTGTTCAACCCAATTATGATCATACACTTTACCCGTTATTCAGCGATCCTGCCTTCCATTTTCGTGGCGCTGATCGCCATGGGGTCAAAAACCTTTTCCCAACAGCAGATAGACCTGACCAACATGTCTGCCTTCAAAAAAACAGGGACCAATTGGCAGATCGCCGGCGACCTGAGGGCAGACCCAAACCAGAAACACCATTTCACCGTTTCCCCCGGAAAAGGCGTTCTGGTGAATCAGCCCGTTAAAGAGGCACGTGAAAACCTCTTCACGCAGTTGGAACATGGGGATCTGGATATAGAATTGGATTACATGATGGCTGCAGGCTCCAATGCCGGCATATATTTACAGGGAAGATATGAAGTGCAAATGCTCGACAGCTGGGGAGTACTTCGCCCCAATTCGGGTGACAACGGAGGAATTTATGAACGATGGGACGATGCCCGGCCGGAAGGTAAGAGAGGCTATGAAGGAAATGCACCGAGGCAAAATGTGAGCAAGGCACCCGGACTCTGGCAACACTTTAAAATTTCATTTCAGGCACCGCGGTTTTCCGAAGGAAAAAAAGTTTCCAATGCCCGGTTTCTCAGGGTGGAATTGAATGGCGTGCTCATCCATGAAAATGTTGAACTCACCGGACCAACCAGATCTTCCATGGCTGAAGATGAAGTGGCACTGGGCCCCATTATGGTTCAGGGCGACCATGGTCCTGTTGCACTCAGAAACATCAAAGTCACTCATTTCAACAAACAAAAGCCAGCAGTGGATGGTATCACCGCCAGCATTTATAAAGGAAAGTTTGTCACCCTCCCCGACCTTTCAAAAATCAAATCCGTCTTTCAGAAAACAACCAACATCATCAGTGCAAACCTGGAAGGAATTCCGGCAAATGATTTTCTTGTTCGATACACCGGGACGATCCATGTTAAAGAACCGGGCGAGTACCTTTTCAATCTAAACACATCCGGCGGACCAGGACGGCTTAGCATCAATAACAAACAAGTATTGCCTACTGTCAACAAAACAATGAAAGGAAACATCGAGCTGCAGGCCGGTGACTGGCCCTTTGAATTGCTTTATGCCAAGCACCAGGACTGGAATAAACCCTCGCTGGCGCTCGAGGCATCCGGACCAGGAGTAAGAAGTTTTAGCATGACTGATGAGGCCATGCCCGCCGGTAACGATCCCGATCCAATTTTAGTGAACGCTCCTGAAAATACCATCCTCCGCAGTTTTGTTGACCTACCCGGAGGCAAAAGAGTGGTCCATGCAGTAAATGTTGGAAGCGCAGAAGGCGTTCACTATACGTACGACATGGATAATGGGATGCTCGTACAAATCTGGCGCGGGGAATTCTTAGATGCGACGCCGATGTGGCACTCAAGAGGAGACGGATCTTCAAGGCCATCAGGCAGTGTTATACATTTCGGACAACCGAAGTTTCAGGTTTATCGCAACATCAATACCACTGATAGTTCCGGGGCTTCATTTCTTCCCAAAGGCTATCAACTGGATGACAAAAACAGGCCCATGTTCAACTACTTCATCTACGGTAAAAAACTGACTGATGCCATAAGGGTTCTGGAAAACAACAAAGGCCTTTCCAGGGAGATCAACATTTCAAACGATGGCGAACCCTTCCTGTTTAAAATAGCCGAAGCCAGTTCATTCGACGAGATTGGAAACAGCACCTACCTGGTAGGCGATAAATCTTATTATTTAAAACTGGACGAGGTCTCCGGTGAGAAGCCACTGATCAGAGACATGAACGGCACAAAAGAACTTGTGGTTCCCGTAAAGAGTAAACTCCGTTATTCCATCATTTTTTAATCTTTACTCCATTTCTATATGATCAATAAAATAAAAAACAGGTTTAGTTTGGTGGCGACCACCGCCATCTTCCTGGCATGTTTCAGTTTATCATCTGATGCGCAGGAATCTGCCAAGGAGGAAGACTATTTCAGAATTAATAAAGTCCGTTCTCCGGAGGGCACCATTCTTGAAGTAGGCGGACTCTGCACCTTGCCCAATGGCTCACTCGCTGTTACAACTCGAAGAGGTGATGTATTCATCGTTGAGAATCCAACATC
>JANMHK010000187.1:0-11444 GCA_031375135.1 Sphingobacteriales bacterium
CACGCTCATATCTTACATGGATCTCGTTGGCATCCACGAATTCGATCACACCTTCACCATCTGCATGGATCTGGATCCTCGCGTCACGGGCAGCTTTACCTTCTAAACCTGTACCCACAATTGGAGAATCAGGAAGGATCAGCGGCACAGCCTGACGTTGCATGTTTGATCCCATCAGTGCACGGTTGGCATCATCATGCTCCAGGAACGGAATCAATGATGCGCTCAATCCCACGATCTGGTTAGGAGCCACGTCCATGAACTCAACTTCTCCCGGATCGAGGATCGGGAAGTCACCGGTTTGACGGGCCTTGATCTTAGGCTCGGCAAATTCATCCTTATCAGTCAAAGGAATATTGGCCTGGGCGATCTTGGCGGTATCTTCTTCCTCAGCACTGAGGTAAGTTAATTTTTTCATGTCCACCTTGCCATTGTCCACCTTACGATAAGGGGTTTCAATGAAGCCCATTTCGTTGATCTTCGCATGCACACAAAGTGTGGAGATCAGACCGATGTTTGGACCTTCAGGTGTTTCAATGGTACAAAGACGTCCGTAGTGAGAGTAGTGTACGTCACGAACCTCGAAACCTGCACGCTCACGACTCAGACCACCAGGTCCGAGTGCAGAAATACGACGTTTGTGTGTGATCTCCGACAATGGATTGGTCTGATCCAGGAACTGGCTCAGCTGTGAGGTTCCAAAGAAGGAATTGATCACAGAAGAAAGTGTTCTGGCATTGATCAGGTCAACAGGTGTGAACACCTCGTTGTCGCGAACGTTCATACGCTCACGGATGGTACGTGCCATACGGGCAAGACCAACACCGAACTGGGCATACAATTGTTCACCCACGGTACGAACACGACGGTTGCTCAGGTGATCGATATCATCGATCTCTGCTTTACCGTTGGTGAGTCGGACGAGATATTTTACGATCTCGATAATGTCTTCCTTATTCAGCGTTTTCTGATCGAGCGGGTATTCCAGATTCAACTTCTTGTTGATCTTGTAACGTCCCACTTCGCCCAGGTCATAACGCTTATCGCTGAAGAATAATTTGTCGATGATGCCGCGGGCTGTTTCATCATCCGGCGCATCAGCTCCACGGAGCTGACGATAAATATGCTGCACAGCTTCCAGTTCTGAATTGGAAGTGTCTTTGTTCAGGGTATTGTAGATGATCGCGTAGTCACCACTTACTTCTTCTTTCTGGATGAACACACTCTTCACATCCATTTCAACGATGATATCGATCTCTTTTGGAGAGAGCACCGTATCCCTTTCCATCACCACTTCGTTGCGCTCGATGGAAACCACTTCTCCAGAATCTTCATCTACGAAATCTTCCACCCAAGTGCGGAGCACACGGGCAGCCAGGCGTTTGCCTTCATATTTCTGTAAGGATTTCTTATCAGTTTTCACCTCATCAGCCATACCGAACAGTTCAAGGATATCCTTGTCTGTTTCGAAGCCGATTGAACGCAACAGGGTAGTTACGGGGAACTTCTTTTTACGGTCGATATAAGCAAACATGACATTGTTGATGTCAGTTGCAAATTCCATCCATGCACCTTTGAAAGGAATCACCCTGGCAGAGTAGATCTTGGTCCCGTTGGGGTGGATCGACTGGCCAAAGAAAACGCCTGGTGAACGGTGAAGCTGGGAAACAACAACCCTTTCAGCGCCATTGATCACAAAGGTGCCGCGGGGAGTCATATACGGAATGTTGCCCAGGAAAACGTCCTGCACAATAGTTTGGAAATCAACGTGTTCCTCGTCGTTACAACTTAACCTCAGCTTAGCCTTTAAGGGCACGGCATAGGTAAGACCACGCTCCATACATTCTTCAATGGTGTAACGTGGCGGATCGATGAAATAGTCCAAAAACTCGAGAACAAAGATATTCCTGGTATCCGTAATCGGGAAGTTCTCCTTGAACACCCGGAACAAACCCTCGATATTTCTCCTGTCAGGGGTTGTTTCAAGCTGGAAGAATTCCTTAAATGACTGGATCTGGATTTCCAGAAGATCTGGTGCGTCGGCGAGGTGCCTCACCTTTCCAAAATGCATTCTGCCGTTTTGAGCCAGTTTCGTTGAAGACATATTTTAAAAGCGCTTTTAAGATTATAAAGACGACAATACAATCCTTTTCTGAAAGTTTCCTTTCAAAAGAGATTGATAATCAATCAGTTAGGAATGTTTTGTAACGTCAATTTTTTAGGCCTAAAAATCAAAGGAACGCAAAGGTAGGGAAAATATAACCTGCAGCAAAAATTAATGTGCCAATAGTCGCCTGAGAATTTGTGAAAAATCTCTTAGTTTTTTGGAGGCCGGCGTGAATTAGCGACTTTGTTTTGATTGGAGGGCAAGGGGCAAAAAAAATGCCGGAATAAATCCGGCATTTCAATTACATATAAGATTTAGCTTATTTGATCTCAACGTCAGCGCCAGCTTCTTTCAGCTTAGCAACCAGTTCGTCTGCTTCACCTTTAGAAACGCCTTCTTTGATCGCCTTTGGAGCGCCATCAACCAGGTCTTTTGCTTCTTTCAGACCCAATCCTGTAAGATCTTTAACGATCTTAACTACAGCCAGCTTGTTTGGTCCACCGCTTTTCAGAACTACATCAAATGCAGTCTTCTCTTCAGCAGCAGCAGCAGCAGCAGGTGCAGCAGCTACAGCTACAGCAGCAGCAGCAGGCTCAATGCCGTACTCATCTTTCAGGATCTTTGCGAGTTCACTAACTTCTTTCACGCTAAGGCTTACCAGTTGCTCAGCGAATGATTTTAAATCTGCCATTTTACTTAATTTTTACCGTCTTCATATCTGATGATCCGACGGCGGTTTAAAAAAATTTCTGTGAAATTCCCCACAGACAGGGCTTTATAATTGGCTAATTGGCTGATTGGCTAATTAGCTTATTATCTTTTACTTGCGCGGCTATGACCAATTAGCTAATGAGCCAATTAGTCAATGAGCCAATTGTTTGCGGCGATGACCAATCAGCCAATGAGCTAATTAGTCAATGAGCCAATTGTTTACTGCGCGGCCATGATCAATTAGCTAATGAGCCAATTAGTCAATCAGCCAATTGCTTACTGTGCGCGATCTTCCAGGGCCTTGATCAGTCCTGCCAGTCTTCCGCCCGCATTAAGCGCGCCGATAACATTCTTGGCAGGTGATTGCAATGCGCTGATGATCTCGCCCACCAGATCCTGTTTGCTCTTCAGATCCCTCAGGGTAGCCAGCTGATCATTTCCAACGAATACATCGCCGTCAATGAAAGCTGCTTTCAACACCGGTTTTTCACCGTTGATGTCCTTACGGAAGCTTGTGATAATCAGGGCTGGTTCTTTTGCATTTTCAGAGAACATCAGGGCAGTTACACCGTGAAGGGAGTCAAATGCGCCTTCAAAACGGGTGCTGTCCAGTTGTTCCAGGGCTTTACGGATGAGGGTGTTCTTGGCCACCTTCATTTCTACGTTCTTGGCGAAGCAAATACGGCGCAGTTTAGTGATCTGTGCAACGCTTAACGCTTCTGTATTGGTAAGGTAGAAGTTGTTATACTGAGAGAATTTGCCTTTCAGTATTTCGATTACTTCATTTTTTTCCTGCTTGTTCATTGTTACGCTTTTAGATTGTTTACGTTAACCAAAGAATTAATGAATAAGAACTTTGGTGTCAATGGCTATGCTGGGGCTCATTGTGCTGGCCATGAACACACTCCTCAGGTAAGTACCCTTGGCTGAAGATGGCTTCGCTCTAATGATCGCGTTCAGCAGTTCCTGGCTGTTTTCTGATAGTTTCTCAGGAGAAAAACTCACCCTTCCGATAGAAGCATGAATGATTCCTGCCTTGTCAACCTTGAAAGCAACCTTACCAGCCTTAACGTCAGCAACAGCAGCGCTAACATCGTTTGTTACTGTTCCCGTTTTAGGGTTTGGCATCAGGTTACGCGGACCCAGGATCTTACCCAGTTTACCGATACGGGGCATTACAGATGGCGTCGCGATGATCACGTCGATGTCTGTCCAGCCACTTTCGATCTTCTGGATAAATTCGTCAAGTCCTACGAAATCAGCACCGGCTGTTTTCGCTTCCGCCTCTTTATCAGGCGTGCAAAGCACCAGTACTTTCTTGGTCTTACCCGTTCCATGTGGAAGGGTAACTGTGCCCCGGATAGCCTGGTCAGCCTTCTTAGGATCTACCCCAAGACGGATATGCAGGTCTACTGAGCTATCGAATTTTGTGCAATTCACTTCTTTTACCAAAGCAGATGCATCGTGGAGCGAATAATTCTTATTGCTATCCACCTTAGCGGCTACCGCTTTCCTTGTTTTAGTGATTCCCATTGTAATCTTTTTATAATCCTTGCTGGATAGTTAAAAATTAATTTTCCCAGGGGGCCTTTCCGTCAACGGTAATACCCATGCTGCGGGCGGTACCGGCAACCATTCTCATGGCACTTTCCACTGTGAAACAGTTCAGGTCAGACATCTTGTCTTTCGCGATGACCTCAAGCTGATCCCAGTTTACTTTCGCCACTTTGACCCTGTTGGGTTCTTTGGAACCACTTTGGAGCTTAGCCGCTTCCAGCAACTGAACCGCTGCAGGAGCTGTCTTAATAACGAAGTCGAATGATTTGTCAGAATAGACGGTGATCAACACGGGGCAAACTTTGCCCATCTTGTCCTGGGTTCTTGCATTGAACTGCTTGCAGAACTCCATGATGTTGACACCTTTAGAACCTAATGCAGGTCCGACGGGAGGCGCAGGGTTGGCCTGACCGCCTTTTACCTGCAGCTTTACGTAGCCGGTAATCTCTTTTGCCATTATAAATTTTTTTTGGTGATAACGTCACACTCAAGGCGTGACTCCCAAAGCCATTCAATAAAGAACTTCTTAATTGGGGCTGCGAAGGTAAGGTAAAATCTTAAAATACAAAACCAAATTGCAAAAATATGCCCGTCCGTATTGATTTTCCCAAGTTGCCGGGTCAAAAATACCCCTTCCGGGCCATTTTCTGGGAATGTCCCACCTCCCGATCCGTCCGCCTTGTTAGTGCCCAGCCATGTTAGCATCGAATGAGTCGCTATGAATGTTTGATTCATGCCCACATGGGTAAAGACAGTTCTTGTTCAAACTTTCACCCATGCCGGTCTAATTCCTGGCGGACAAATCATTTCATCTTTCCCATGTCTGCCGACGTTCATGTCAGGCTCCTAAACGAACCTGGCTTATCACCAAGATCCCGCTGCGGATTAGTTCGGTTTTCCACCACCGGTTTTTTCCATTGTACACTCTGAATTACATCTCTTATCTTCACAAAGCCTATCTTAATTTGTTTTTTTTATTAATTGAGCGAATCTTCATAATTTTCATACATAACCCCAATCACTAAATTCAATCTCAAAAACGCTACAACTATGGCCAAAGCAAAAAAGTCAATAGCAAAAAAACCAGCGAAAAAAGCAGTAGCCAAGAAAGCTGTTGCAAAAAAAGCTGTTAAGAAAGCTGTTGCAAAAAAAGCAAAGAAAGCAGTCGCTAAGAAAGCAGTGAAAAAAGCTGTTGTAAAAAAAGCTAAGAAAGCTGTTGCTAAAAAAGCTGTGAAAAAAGCTGTAAAAAAAGCTGTTGTAAAAAAAGCTAAGAAAGCTGTCGTGAAAAAAGCAGTTAAAAAAGCTGTTGTTAAAAAAGCTAAGAAAGCTGTCGTGAAAAAAGCAGTTAAGAAAGCTGTTGTTAAAAAAGCTAAGAAAGCCGTAGTAAAAGCTGCAGTTAAAAAAGCTGTAGTTAAAGCCGTGGCCAAGAAAGCCGTTGCAAGAAAGGCTAAGAAAGCCATTGTAGCTGCTGTTCTACCCCCTGCTGTTGTTGAGACGCCAGTCGCAGCGCCAGCTCCGGAGACTCCGTCTTCAGAAGGACAAGCTTAATATCAAGACAAGCACTAACAAAAAGACCTTTGCTTTCGCGAAGGTCTTTTTTTGTATCTGTTATTTTTTCGCCTATGCGAGGCCGTTATGATCAGGTTTCTCTTACGATGAGCTGGGGTTCAAAGACTTTTTTTGAGAGCGGAAGATCGAGGCCTTTGTTTTTTAACTGATGCAGCAACGAGGTTACTGCTTCTCTTCCAATCATATCGATCGGCTGCGCCACCACAGTCACAGATGGTGTGCCCAGCCTGAAAAGATCATTGTCGTCAAAACAGATCATCCCCATATCACCCGGTACTTTTTTTCCTGATACGCGAAGACTTTCCAGACCATAAACACCAAGGTAATTGGTTGTAAAAAACAGGGCATCGGGGTTTTGATCGGCCACGAAATTTGCAATTCGGGCTACCGAAAGTTCTTTTCCCTGGTCAAAATCGAGCCGGAGGACCTTCTGCTCATCAGATCCCTGACCCTGATCGATCAGTGCCTGCCGGTATCCCTGGTAGCGCTCCTGCATCTGGACCTGTTCTGATTTGGTGGTCACCAGTCCGATCTTCTTATACCCTTTTCTCACTAAATACATGGTTGCCTCGTAAGCACCTTTATAGTTGTCCACAGTCACATAACTCGTGTCGAGGTCAGGAAAATACCTGTCGATCAACACCACTGCTTTCTTTTCCTCCTTCAGCCTTTGCACATCCTTTTCCATACCGGGGGTGGGCGTGATCAGGAACCCGTCCATCTGCCGGTGTTTAAGCATATTGATCAGGCTACTCGCCTTTGTTTCATTGTTCTCCGTACTACAGAACATCACGGTGTAACCAAATTTATCCGCCTCATCTTCTACTACCTTGGCCAGATTGGCAAAGAATGGGTTGGAAATATCTTCAATGATCAGGCCCAGCGTATGCGTCTGCCCGGTTCGTAAACCCCGGGCGATCTGGTTAGGCCTGTAGTTCAGTTTGGTAGCTATGCCCATGATCTGGTTCTTCAGATCCTCACTGATTCGCTTTTCCTTGGCCTTGCCATTTAAAACAAATGACACGGTAGTGGTAGATACACCCGCTTCATTCGCTATGTCCTTTATAGAGACAGACTTCATGTTTTAAATATAGGACTAAAGACTAAACAGCGAAAAATAAAAAAAACCCCCAATTTGGAGGTTTCTAAAGCTATTTTGAGCATGTAGCAGTCTAAGATATTTTTTCGACCTGCATGTAATTCAATTCCACTGGCGTTGCCCTTCCGAAGATCTTTACAGTCACCTTCAACTTCTTCTTTTCATCATTCACTTCTTCGATCACACCATTGAAATCATTGAATGGTCCGTCGATGATCTTTATGGTTTCGCCCACAATGAACGGCTCACTCATAGTCATACCACCTGCGTCGCTCATTTCATCCACCTTACCCAGCATCTTGTTCACCTCTGATTTGCGAAGCGCAATCGGATTGTCTTTCCCAAGGAAATGGATCACGTTGGTCATGTTCTTGATACTGGAGATGATGTCATCATTCAGTTTCCCGCTTTCCACTTCTATCATGACATAACCAGGATAAAAGTTACGCTCACGCATCACTTTCTTCCCGTTTTGAACCTTATAGACTTTTTCGACCGGCAGGAAGATCTGTTTGATAATTTTATCCCAACCATTACGGAGGATATCTTTATCCAGGTACTCCTTGATCTTTTTTTCCTTTCCGCTCACCACACGCAGCACGTACCACTTGGTAGTATCCTTTGTCTCCTGTAGAGTTTGAGTTTCTTCCATTATTATTTAAATAAGGAGTATACGAATTTTAAAACGCCATTGCTGGCCAGGTCCATCACCCATACGAGGGCAGTAATGACCAGCGTGGCCACCAAAACGATCATGGTGGACTGCTGTAACTGCTCCCAGGTAGGCCAGGTTACCCGCTCTAGTAATTCTTTGTAAGAATCTTTGAAATATGCTTCTACCTTCTTCATAATAAGAGATTGCACGGGCACTAGGATTCGAACCTAGATCGAAGGTTTTGGAGACCTCTATTCTGCCGTTGAACTATGCCCGTATGACCATTCTCCGGTTTTCCGAAAGAACTATTTTAAGATGACAAAGTACCCAGGCGTATGCCTGAGTACTTTGCAAATGTAACTTATATCCTGATAATTAACTCTCTGTGAAGAGTTAACACAGTTATTTAAGGATGTCGGTAACCTGTCCGGCACCTACTGTACGGCCACCTTCACGGATGGCGAACTTCAGACCTTTCTCCATCGCGATGGGGTTGATCAGACGTACGGTCAGGTTAATGTTATCACCAGGCATTACCATTTCAACTCCTGCAGGAAGTTCAACTTCTCCTGTTACGTCCGTTGTACGGAAGTAAAACTGAGGACGGTATTTCTGGAAGAATGGAGTGTGACGTCCACCTTCTTCCTTGCTCAATACATAAACTTCACCCTTAAATTCAGTGTGAGGAGTGATTGAACCAGGCTTACAGATGACCATTCCACGACGGATATCCTTCTTCTCAATACCACGGAGCAGAAGACCGGCGTTGTCACCAGCTTCACCTTCGTCAAGAAGTTTACGGAACATCTCAACACCAGTACAAGTTGAAGTCAATGGATGTTCGATGAGACCAACGATCTCAACACCTTCACCCACTTTAATACGACCACGCTCGATACGGCCGGTTGCAACGGTACCACGACCAGTGATCGTGAAAACGTCTTCAACTGACATCAGGAACGGCTGGTCAACTGGACGAGGAGGCAATGGAATATATGTATCAACAGCATCCATCAGTTCTTCAACTTTAGCTACCCATTTTTCTTCCCCAGCAAGAGCGCCAGTTGCAGAACCCTGGATGATCGGTGTGTTATCACCATCAAATCCATAAGCACTCAACAGTTCGCGAATCTCCATTTCAACGAGTTCCAGAAGTTCCGGATCGTCTACCAGATCAACTTTATTCATAAATACCACAATACGAGGTACACCTACCTGACGGGCAAGCAGGATGTGCTCTTTAGTTTGTGGCATAGGACCGTCTGTAGCAGCTACAACCAGGATGGCGCCGTCCATTTGGGCAGCACCCGTGATCATGTTCTTCACATAGTCAGCGTGACCTGGACAGTCTACGTGAGCATAGTGACGGTTCGCGGTCTGATACTCCACGTGCGCCGTATTGATGGTAATACCACGCTCTTTCTCTTCAGGAGCAGCATCGATTTCATCATACTTCTTTTCCTGTGCCCATCCCTTCTTCGCGAGGATGTTAGTGATCGCAGCAGTTAAAGTGGTCTTACCATGGTCAACGTGACCGATAGTACCTACGTTAACGTGGGGTTTATCCCGCTTAAATTGCTCTTTAGACATTGTTATCCGTTTTAGGTTGTGTATACAATTGTTATATGCTTAGCAGCCCAGGCTGCATGTTGCTTTATTTATGAGCCGTTAGTGAGAATCGAACTCACGACCTCTTCCCTACCAAGGAAGTGCTCTACCCCTGAGCTACAACGGCTAATTAACCCAGGCGGCAAGCCGCCGGCAAAAACATCAGTTCCCTGACCTTTTCACCGGCAACCTGTATCGAGCGGGAGACGAGTCTCGAACTCGCGACCTATAGCTTGGAAGGCTATCGCTCTACCAATTGAGCTACTCCCGCATTTATCCGCCCCCTTTTTACAGGGTTTGGTTGAACTGACAGTTCCGACTGAACGGAACCAAGTGGGCAGGAGAGGATTCGAACCTCTGAAGTCGAAAGACAGCGGATTTACAGTCCGCCCCATTTGGCCGCTCTGGAACCTGCCCAACCTATCAAAGAGCCACTTGTCGGAATCGAACCAACGACCTACTGATTACAAATCAGTTGCTCTACCGGCTGAGCTAAAGTGGCCTATTCTGACTTTACGAAAAAGATCTGCACCCCATTTTTTGGGAAGGCAAAGGTAATGGAAAATGTGAAATGCAAAAATTTTGAAAAAGAATAATTATAGGAATGGGCAAAAAAAAGGGCCGTTACCGGCCCTTGCTTATGCAGCTTGTTTCTGTTTCGTTTTCTTGATCTGTGAAATGATGGACTCTAAAGCATTGTCAAACGAGGCTTCGAAGGACTTTGACGTGTGTTTTACGAAAAACTCATGGCGGGGAACTTTTACCCGTATTTCGGCTACTTTGTCTTTTATCTGGTGAACAACATTGTCGAGCTTTAAATAAACTTCGATTTTGGATATCCGGTCATGAAAATTCTCAATTTTCATGATCTTTTTGTTAACGTGGTCAATCAGTTTTGAATCAGCATCAAAACGCACTGTCTGAATGTTAACGTTCATAGCAACGATTTTTTTTTCTGGTGAAACAATAAATAAAGATCTCATTCATAAGGGAAGTCCCTGTTGAAGCTCTAACAATTTAAACTAAATCAGGGAAATTATCAAATGAAAGTAGGCCCAATGCAGCCTGTTTTTATCTAACGTTTATTTTGTTTCAAAAAGTATTTTGCCTACGCCTTGGGATGCGCCTTTTTATGTATATCCTTTAACTTTTCGATCGTATTATGGGTATAAACCTGGGTGGCCGCCAGGCTGGCATGACCCAGCAGCTCCTTGATGGCATTGAGATCAGCCCCATTATTGATCAATTGGGTGGCAAAAGTATGCCTCATCACGTGCGGACTTTTCTTGGTCACCTGCTTAAGGTCCTTCAGCTGCTCATTCACCTCACGGTATATGTATTTCGCGTTCAGTTTCCGCCCCTTCGCATTCACGAGCAGGCAAACGGTATCTGGCTGCTCAAACAATACCCGCTTGTTGTCGCGGTATTCGATGATCTGTTTCAACAATTCCTTTTTCAGGGGAATGATCCGCTCCTTGTTACCTTTACCCAACACTTTGATCTGAAGCTGGCCCTCATCGACATGCCGCTCTTTCAGCTCCACCAACTCACTTACCCTTAAACCCGTATTATAAAGGATCTCAAGGATCAGTAAGGCCGTAATGGATTTCCAGGAATCCGGATCTGCCCCCTGGCCGATCAATTCCCCGGTTTGCTCTTCTTTCAGGAAAGAAGGTAGCCTTTTGCCCGTTTTCATAACCTTCAGCGTGATGGCCGGATTTGCCTGGAGATTGCCTTTCTTCTGGTGAAACCTGAAAAAAGATTTTATGGCAGAAATTTTTCGATTGATGGACCTGGCTTCCATGCCCGCCCCTTTTAAGCTGGCCAACCAGGACCTTAAAATCGGCGCTGAAAGCTGCTCTATCTCGGGAGAACCATATTTGAATTGTAAATAATCATCCAATTGCTGGAGATCGGTGCTGTACGACTTCACCGTATGTTCCGAATAGCGCTTTTCGAACTGCAGGTATTCAAGAAAACCAGGGATCAGGAGGTGAACGGTTCCGGGCATAAAAAACAGCCATAGGGGTTATACTCCTATGACTGCTAAAATTATGTAAAAGCGATTAAGATTCTATCTTTCCGGCCGCGATCTGTTGCTTATAGACTGCTTTTAACACTTCCGCCCTTCTTCTGAT
>JANMHK010000203.1:0-6195 GCA_031375135.1 Sphingobacteriales bacterium
GGTCTGCACCATACCAGCCAATGGCGGAAGAACTGATCACTGCTCGAACTTTATTGGTATGTGATCGTAAAGCCTTAACCAGAAGCTCACTGCTCTTTGTTCTACTTTCGAGGATTTCCTTTTTCCTGTTTTTAGTCCACCTCTTATCGGCAACCCCGGCCCCGGCCAGATGAATGATATAATCTGCTGTGGAAAGTGCGGCAGAATCGATGTATTGCCTCTCAATATCCCACTTAGAGTAATAGATATTCCCTGAACTGCGAAAAAAAGCGGGCCTGCCGGAATAGTCATGTTCTTTGGCGGTCTCCTGTGGATTACGGGAAAGAATGATCACATTATAACCGTTCTCAGCCAGCATTTCACTCAATGCTGTCCCAATCATGCCAGTACCTCCTGTGACCATTACTGTTGCCATTCCTCAAATTTAATCAAAAAGCTGCTTTTTCAAATCGGAATCTATGTAGCATGATCTAACAAAAACCCCTCGTAGAAAACGAGGGGTTTATAAGTTACAACTATGAACAAAAGTTTTAGTTTTCGGGGGAAGGGATCTTATGATGGTTAATCAGGTTTCTTTCCCTCGAGGAAGGTATTTATAGTACTGATCTGTCCTTGATTGTTTTCGTCCGACTTCACCGTGTAGTTGCTGTAGAATTTTTCGATGGAGGTAAGGGCTGTATTATGAACCTCAAGGTTCCGGCGGATATAAGCCGGCACACTCTCGAATTCATTATTGGGATCTGCAGCATTTATATTGAACGACAAGTTGCGCAACTTGTGTAATCGTTCTGCTGCTTTTCTTTTTTGATCTTCTGCCTCGTCCTGCATCGCAGGTTCCTCGACAGAACCCAAAGTTGCATGAATCGTGGGTGTGACCGGCTCTTCTACCGCTTTTGGTTCTTTGATCACGATCTGCATGTCGAAAATAGGCCCATCTTCTTCCATGCTGACCTTAACCAGGTCTTCAAATGGTTCCTGTTTGGATTTCAAATCAATCGGTTCCTCAGCATAGATGTTGGACGGTTTGGCCAAAAACCCACCTGACGTCGCGGTGGTGCTAGCATCTTTATACTCGTCTTCAGTAAAATTGGAAAGTGGTGAAACCGTTGTTTCGGCTTCGGCTGGTTTAATTTCTACAGGAACTTGAGGGGTTGAAGATAGATAAAGCATTTCGATTTTTTCCGAAATTTCTTCTTCCATTTGTGGGGCATGCATAACATCAAGAGCCTCAGGAACTTCTGCTTCAAACGCAGGTGCCATGGGCATTTCCTGCATCAAAGGCATGGGAGTTTCCTCATCCATGTTAAGCACAAATGCCTCTGAATGGTCTTGTACCGGAAGCACGGGCTTTTCCTCCATGTTCAGTACAAATACCTCAGCTATTTCGGGAGCCGGGGCCGTTTTGCCTTCGTCCATATGAAGTTTGAATACTTCAGTCATCTCCGTTATGGGAGGATCAAGTTTCTCCAAATTCAAATTGAACTTCTCTGATTGTTCTGCAGGCCTTTCTTCCATACTGAGCACAAACACTTCAGGCTTTTGTTCCTGAAGTGCCTGGGCCAGTTTGGGTTCTTGGGTTTCAGCGGGTCTGATCTGAGTGGTTGATTCCACCAGCATAGGTGCCAGCGGATCTCTATCATCAAAAGGTAGCGCAGGCTGGCCATATAGCTTTTTCTCTTCACCCTCAACGCCGAGGGTCATCACGATCTTTTGCTCCTCAGTCTCATTCTTTTTCTGGGGCACCATCGTGCCCTCAAACGGATCACGGTGTTCGAACCCCGTTGCGATGAGCGTAATACCAATATTATCTTCCAAATTAGAGTCGTAACCCAGACCCAGGATCACATCCGATTCAGAGCCTGCATGAGTAAGCAGGTAGTTTTGAATGATCTCCACTTCGTCCATGGTGAACTCATTCTCCCCTTCAGCAGAATTGATGTTGATCAGGATCCACTTAGCACCACGAATATCGTTATCGTTCAATAGTGGAGAATTCAATGCCAGTTCGATCGCACGCTGGGCCCTATTCTCGCCACTTGCAGTTGCACTGCCAAGTATTGCAACACCACCCTTACGCATAACCGTACAAACGTCAGCAAAGTCAACATTGATCTGACCTGTAGAGCTGATTACGTCCGTTATACATTTAGCCGCGGTTGCCAGCACGTTATCCGCTTTAGTGAAAGCTGCACGCATGGTCAGGTTCCCGAACTGATGCCGCAATTTGTCGTTGCTGATCACCAGCAGGGTATCAACATACTCTTTCAATTTGTTGATGCCTTCTTCCGCCTGCAGTATGCGCTTCTTTCCTTCATATGAAAAAGGCGTTGTTACAATACCTACCGTCAGGATGCCCAGATCGCGGCAGATCTTTGCTACGATAGGTGCGCCGCCCGTTCCGGTGCCGCCACCCATACCTGCAGTGATGAAAACCATCTTGGTATTCACCTCAAGTATGCGCTTAATTTCTTCAAGGCTTTCTTCCGTTGCCTGTCGCCCTATTTCGGGATTCGCACCCGCGCCAAGTCCCTGTGTGAGGTGTGGACCGAGTTGTATTTTATTCGGAACTTTGCTTGTTGCAATGGCTTGCGCATCTGTATTACAAATCACAAAATTCACGCCGTCGATATCCTGGCTGAACATGTAATTCACAGCATTGCTGCCACCGCCTCCAACTCCAACCACCTTGATGATGGATGAATGTTCTTTTGGTAAATCGAATTGGATCATGAGCTTATTTTTAGAATTAATGGTTAGTACTTGGTTTAATTTTTTTTATTGGCTTCTCAGATTCTCGCGTTAAACTTTGCATCTTCTTCTTCTTTGAACAGGTCGATCAGACCGTCTTTGATGGAGTCCATGAAACCTTTGAGGCTCTTCCTCCGTTTCTTTACCATGATCACCACATCTTCACCACCAGTCACTGTAGTAACCGTTTCTTCCACCACCTCTTCTTTCTCCGGCATCACCCCGTTTAACCTGTTCTGGTTATTCTCATACACATTGTAGCCTTTGAGAATTAGACCGATACATGTTGAATACATAGGTTTCGCCAGCTCGTCAATATGTCCTGCTGCCAGATGTTCGTTAGGATAACCGATTCTTGCATTCAAGCCGGACACGTACTCGGTCAGTTGAATAAGATGCTTCAATTGCGAACCACCACCGGTGAGCACGATACCCCCGTTCAACATGCGACCTTCAAGCCCAACCTGCTTCAGGTGATAACTCACAAAATCAAGGATCTCGCTCATTCTGGCCTGGATGATACTGGCCAGGTTTTTCACACTGATCTCTTTAGGTGGCATGCCCCTTAATCCAGGGATCGTGATGTATGCATTATTTTTTGCCTCGTCTGATAAAGCACTGCCGAATTGCAGCTTCATCTGCTCTGCTTGTGTTTTCAAAACACCCAGGCCTGTTTTAATATCATTAGTGATATTCTCTCCACCAAAAGGAATAACTGCAGTGTGTTTCAGGATACCTTCATAAAATACAGCAAGGTCAGTGGTACCACCACCGATGTCAACAATCGCTACACCTGCTTCCAGGTCTTGTTCAGACATTACCGCGGCAGCAGAAGCAAGTGGTTGCAAAACCAGGTCACGTACTTTAAGACCGGCCTTCTCAACACTCCTGTTGATATTCCGGATGGCATTTTTATCGCCCGTGATAATATGAAAATTAGCACCCACTTTCACACCGCTGTAGCCAATCGGATTTGGGATGTTCTGAAAATTATCTACGGTGAACTCCTGTGGGATCACGTCTATGATCTGATCACCTGCAGGGATATATGTTTTGTATTGATCAGATAACAACTGGTCGATCTCGCTTTGTTTGATCTCATCATCTGTAGTCTTTCTTACAATGTCGCCACGCGTTTGCAAGCTCTTAATATGGTGGCCAGCAATACCTACATAGACTTCATTGATCTCAAGATTAGGATTGGACGCATAGCAGTTTTCGAGCGCAGTCTGGATGGCTTTGATGGTCTGGTCTATATTAAGTACCATACCATGTTGGACACCATTACTGTTTGCACGGCCAAAACCTAGTATCTCGAGCTTTCCAAACTCGTTTTTTCTTCCTGCAATAGCGGCGATCTTTGTAGTACCAATATCAAGTCCTACGATAATGGGTTGTTCCTGGTTCATAGTTGTTGTTCTTTTATTCGTGTTGTTGTAACTTTCTTTGTGTTGAGGGTATCTTTCATGGCCTGCGCTTTCAGGTTTCTGATCATCTGCACCATCCATTGCCTGGCGAGCACCGTATCTGCCCTTACTGCCTGAATATCTTTTCTTGTGGCAACCACTTGCCCGCGGTATGCTACATTGATCTCACCGTACCTGCTCCATCCTGTTTTACTGATCACATCCCGATAAAAAATATAGAGCTTGCGGAATTTCTTTTCGATGTCTTTCCCGTTTCCGAACTGCACTACATGTTTCCCCACCTTTGGCACCATCAGAAAATTCCTGTCGGCATCAATGTCCACCTGATCGATCTGCGCCATCCAGAATGAATCAGTCAAAAGATGGAGGCTGATGTCTTTCACTTCACTTATCAGGATACTGTCTTTTCCTTTCCATTTGTTGCGATCCGAAGGAAACCCGGTAAAAACCGGTAATCGGGGTGTGTACTTGTCATTCAGGGGTAGTCGGAATAATGCAGTATCGATATAAAAAGAAATTCCTGTTTTTGTAAATACCCTGGCTACAGGCTCCTTTTCAGTTACTCTAACCTGCAGCACTTTGTTGTTGTCAAAAAACAATTCCGCATTACTGATCCAGGGTTCGGCCTCCAGCGTGTTTTCCATCCGCTGCAAATCAAAATCTTTCAACGGCTTTCCAATAATGTTGCCACTTACGCCTAGTAATAGCTTTTTCACATCCTGCTCATCAACGTACATGGCGCTCTTCACCCCACTGATGGTAATTTTCAGATCGCTGCAGGGTTTTGCATTCCTGGTCTCAATAGCAGCCACCAACAAGGTGAGTACCCCTACCGAGAGTGAGATCCAGAATACCAGGATCATTGCGTTAAGAAATCGAGATCTGCTTGGCATGTTAATGAGTTAATATTTTTTTAATTGGCTCCACCAGTCTGTCTATATCTCCTGCCCCGGCAGTAACCAATACTTTTTTGTCCCTCCACCCTGCACTTTGCTCCCTCACCCAGCCTGCTACTTCCTCCTTTTCCACGAGGCCGACTTTCTTCCCCTCCATCCGCTCACTGATCAGCCTGCTTGTCACGCCCGGTTGGGGTAATTCACGGGCCGGGTAGATCGGCAAAAGCAGCACTTCGTCGGCCATTTCCAGCACTTCTGCAAACCCCTCAGCCAGGTCTTTCGTACGGGAGAACAAATGTGGCTGAAAAATCACAATGCATTGCTTATCAGGGTACATCATCTTCACACTCTTTATCAACGAACGCAGCTCCTCAGGGTGATGGGCATAGTCATCGATATACACCTGACCTCCTGTTTTGACGATATACTCGAAGCGGCGTTTCACACCCCTGAAAGAGGCCACCGCTTTTCTGATCAGATCCCTTCCGATACCCAGGTGCATGGCCACGCTGATCGCAGCCACCATATTTTCCACATTGTGGATGCCACCTACATTTAATTGCAAATTGTTCAGCTCCTCTGATCGCCACTGGAGATCGAAACGATAACTCCCGGTTTCGATCACCAGGTTTTTTGCATAAACAGTTGCGTTTTCCGCCTCCAGCCCGTATACATCGTGTTTGTCGGCCACCAGATCCTGCTCCCTTTTCAATCCCTGCTTTGATATCAAAAGCCCGCCGATCCTGATTTTCCCCACAAACTTCAGATAGGCATCTTCCATTTCTTCTGCCGTTTCGTAGATATCCAAATGGTCAGGATCCATGGCTGAAATGATCGCGATATCAGGGCTCAACTTTAAAAAACTACGGTCATATTCATCTGCCTCGATCACGCAAACATTCCGACTATCGCTCCAGAAATTGGTGTTATAATTAGAGGAGATCCCTCCTAAAAACGCATTGCAGCCATAGCCTGTGTCCCTCAGGATGTGGGCAACCATCGTACTAATGGTGGTTTTCCCGTGGGTGCCCGCTACACAGATGTTGAAGGCGTGCTGGCTGATGATCTGAAGCACGTCACTTCTTTTCATCACCGGATACCCATTGCTGACGTAAAAATTCAGC
>JANMHK010000039.1:0-3237 GCA_031375135.1 Sphingobacteriales bacterium
GTGGCGACGCATCTATATAAATACAACGGTTTGAATTAACGATTCGGTAACCTTTTGTAAACATCCTGTTCACCTACCCCAGATACTTTTAAACTTCCTTGTAAACATCTTCACCAGAGATACATCTGTTCACAGTCCTTAAGCAAAGAGTAGTATACATCCGCCCCATTCTTGGGGTGGATTTTTTATTTTCAGTGTTAACTAATTATTAAGTCTACTCTGAAGGTACTAATTTCAACGGTTTTTCCCTATAAAACATTGTAAATAACGAAAAGAAGTGACGATTTATTCATCAGAATGATACAAGCTGGTAACATAACGAGGATAAATTGCCTGTTTAACGACATGAAGAAAGTATTGATTAGCCTGATCCTGACCTGTCCTGTTTATGCATTTGCCCAGAAAACCGTGCAAGTTTTGGAAGTGCCTGGAAAAAGCAGTTATGCTGCGATCCATAGTGATCATTTTGCTGTTCTTCCCAGTGGACGCTTTGTAAAGCCGGCGGGAGAACTTGTGAGAATTACCCATGATCCATTTGGCATGGCCGTTTCGCCGGATGGCTCTAAGGTAGTCACCCTGCACAACGGTGTGTTTTCTATTATCAATACCAGAGACCTGGCTGTTACACGGGTACCATCGTACGATAAAAAAATTCCCTCACCGCTGAGCGATGGCTCCTTTCTCGGGGTAGCATTTGCTGCCGACAACAGAACAGTGTATCTCAGTGGCGGTGACAATGGCGCAGTGATCATTTATGATATTATTTCTATGACCCGCGTAGATTCAATATCGCTTAATGGCGGGGTAGCTGGTGAAATATATGATGACAGTTTCACATCGGATTTGCTCTTGCTCGATAATGGGAAGTTGTTGGTATTGGACAGGGGTAATTTCAGAATGGTGGCCATCGATACAAAAACCCGCAAGCTGGAATCTTCGATCCGGGTGGGGCGACAGCCATTCGGTATCGCGATTAGTCCTGATAAAAAGACCGTTTTCGTCGCAAACGTAGGGATGTATGAGTACCCGTTGATCACAGGTGCAACGCCAAAGAACTATGATTCCCTCCTGATATCAAGGCATCCCTATGGAAATAATACCAAAGAATCAATTGAGGGTACTGAAGTGGAGGGCCGGAAAATTCCAGGAGTGGGCTCCCCTTTACACGAAGACGCGATGTGCGTATTTGCCATCGACCTGGCAACGATGATGGTAAAAAAGAAGTACAAAACGGGGTACCAGGTTGGGGAGATCATTGAAGATGCAGAAGTGGTAGGAGGTGCAAGTCCAAATTCTGTTGCCGTTGGCAAGGACTATGCCTATGTCAGTAATGCCACCAATGATATCATCTCGGTGATCGACCATAAGAAAGAAAAAATTGTCAGGCAGATCCCCATTTTCATAGATGAACGGCTGAAGAAATACAGGGGAGCCATACCATTCGGGCTTTGCCTAAGCAAAGACGAATCCACTTTATATGTGGCCCTGCTGGCTGCCAATGCCGTTGCCGTGATTGATCTGAAATCAGGCAAAACAAAAGGAATGATTCCTACAGGATGGGGACCATCCAGAGTAATGCTATCGCCCGACGAGAAAGAGCTCTATGTCATTTCCTGTCGGGGTCTCGGTGCAGGTCCCAATGGCGGCAAAGGTTTTATTACCCCGCCCCAGGGAACCTATGTGGGCGATATCCAATTGGGCAGTTTTCAAAAATTGAAAGTCCCTGGCCCCGCAGAACTCGCGGCATATACAGCCATTGTCAGGGAAAACACCTATCACCTAAATAAAGTGGTTGACGACGGCAAGAATCCGGTTCCGCCTTTACCCGGACTCCGGCAGAGCCCAATAAAACATATCGTTTACATAACTAAAGAGAACCGGACCTATGATGAAATGCTTGGTCAGCTGCCCAATGGGTTAGGTGATTCATCACTGGCACGTTTTGGGCTGCGGGTTGAAGTAAATCAAGGCAGACCTTCAGATATTTCGCCCAACCACCATAAGATTGCCAAGCAGTTTTCTTTTTCCGATAATTTTTACTGCGACAGTGATGCATCAATACATGGGCACCACTGGATGATGGGTGTGATTCCCAATGAATGGGTTGAAGCGAATTCAAGTGTAGAGAAATCTGCCAGGTTATTTTCTAAAGCACCAGGTCGCCGCTTTCCAGGTTCAACGGGCAGTATGGATCCTGAAGACTATGGCGAAATCGGGGGTTTATGGGAGGCATTGGAAAGAAAGGGCGTGTCGTTTTACAATTTTGGTGAAGCCAATGAAACAGCGCATGTCAGGGAGGAATGGAGCGATACGGCAACAGGTGCCGCACACGGGGTCATGGTGCCTATGCAAAATGCTGTTTTCACAAGAACCAGCCACAACTATGCCGGATATAATACCAATATTCCTGATCAGTTCCGAATGGATCAGTTTGAAGGCGAGTTCACTAAGATGTGGCTTCAGGGGAAAGAAAAAATGCCCCAACTGATCGCCATACAATTACCCAATGATCATACCTCATCACCGCGGCCAGATGATGGATATCCATTCAGGCATTCCTATGTGGCAGATAATGATCTTGCATTGGGCAGGTTGCTGCATTTTCTTTCGCGCACGCCATACTGGAAAGATATGCTGGTGATTGTTACAGAAGATGACCCCCAGGGTGGCGTGGACCATATTGATGCACATCGCAGCGTTCTGATGTTTGCCGGACCCTATGTTAAACAAGGCTATGTTTCGCATACTCACGCTAATTTTGGATCTATCCTTAAAGTAATATACAATACCCTTAACGTACCCTATGTGAATCAGTATGATGTTACGGCATCACTCATCAATGATTTTTTTACACCCGTTCCGGATCTTACGCCCTATAGTTTTGAATTCCCCGATAAAGCAGTGTTTGACTGGGATAAGGCGATGAAGAAATATAACAAAACAACAGACTGGAGAAAAATCATGCAAGGCCCGTCTATGGATGATGCCGAGGAAGCGCGTAAGGTGCATTACAAGAATGATTAACCCATGCTATCATTCGCATCTGAAAAAGATGTTCTGGATTAGAAAATCACCCACTGTCAGGGCATGACTTGTGTCATCTCAGAATCTGAAGCTAGTCCTGATCCAGATATGCCTGCCATAGCCATCTATTCCGGATCCGTGAATTCGATAAGCCTGGTCCAGGATATTCTCAAAACCAGCTTCTGCGGAAATTCCCTTAACATGATAACCCGT
>JANMHK010000268.1:0-5235 GCA_031375135.1 Sphingobacteriales bacterium
ATTTGCTGGTTTCCCATCATGGTCTTAATCATTCCAGACATCATACTGGTATCCTCTTTGGCTGTTTCCATCATGGCAGACATCATGTTTTGCATCATACCTGGATTCCCCTTAAGCATATTCATCATTGACCCATAATTCCCCATCTTCATTTGATGCTCCTGCATCATCATCATGCCGTTTTTGTTATTCATCATTTCACTTATCATTTCCTGACACATAATACTATCAGTCGCAATTGCGTGCATGATTTCATTTCTTGTTTCCTTATTTGAGAGATCCTTTATTTTAGCTGATGACGACTGACATGATGCGAATAGTGTTAATAAAGCGATTGCGAATATCAATGATCGTAATATCTTCATGATTGTTTTCTTTAATAATGAATAAAATCACTGCCATCAGAGGCTAACCTTTTAAAACCCATTTACCACACTACAAACAATAATAGTCTCACAATTAAATTTTTTAGTCTGAATATGTCCTAATGATTACCCATATCCATCCCTTCCCTTCCACGCCTGCCATGGAATTGTTGTAAATACGTGAAACCTTAGTGGAAAGTTTTAATCGAAAGGGGAAATAGTACCAGGATAGAAGATCTGTATATTACAAATGGAATAAATCATCCGACAAAAATGGCTCGCCTGGGTTATTGAGGAAACATCCTGTTGACTATAATCACCCAAACAAAATCAAAGAAGAGATTGTTGCTGTGTGTAGCTGTATGTAGCATCATTTCAATTTTTTGCTGCCCGGTTTTGTGGGCAGCAAATACAAGTATTTGCGAAACAAAAGAAGGATAATTACTTTCCGATACAGAACTTGTACATCCACACTGTATAGTGGATTGATTATTATTAGTAACAAATCTGTGAAAATAGCATGTCCGAGTGATTTGGTAGAATGCTTTTTTACAATTTCAAATTGATTTTTAAGAAGGATATTCCATCCTTTACCAGTAGGAGGCGCTTCGATCACAGGCTTCGGTAAAGTTGGGCGACCGCTTGCAAATCCAAGATTTGCTGAGCCTCCACCACAAAACGTTAGTGGAGTTGACATTGAAGCCACGTAAAGTGCGTAACAAAATGATTTTTACGAAGTTATCTATTTGGCAATGCTAACGGAGTTAGTAACGCTGTGATGTGTATGCTTTCAATCTTAGAAAGTACGAATGGGCATCTCGAGTGATAATTTATCTTTTTCTAAAATGTTTGTGTAAAATGTCTACATTTCGTTAGAAGCGCTAATCCACACCTTCTAAAAACCTTCCCCATTCAGAACGCTAATTACTCTATAAGTTCAGTAGACATTTCATTCTTTTTTCTAACTTAAAAACTAAGACTATGTCCACTCAAAATTTCAAATTAATGCCTTGCCTGCTTTTCTTTTTTGTATCAATTCTCTCCTGCAAAAAAGATATTTCCTCAATCAATCAGGAAGAGCAGCTTTCTAGCTCAAGTCCCATAGAAATGACTGCTTCAAGAGTTACAACTAGAGAAATTTGTTTTACTGCTATCGCCGAGTTGACGGGTTGTATAGGAGAGCATATAAAATTTGGGGGAATAGTTGAATTGAGGGAAAGTACTGTTGTTGGCGCAAATGGAGTTACAAACTATATTCGGCAATGGTCGGTTAGAGATTTAACGGGACAGGGAATAGTGGCAGGTGGCACTATTAACACTAGTTCTACTACATGCCCGCGAGCCTACAATGGAACTACTACTGCAAATGTGTATGATATAGTTGCAGGACATGAAATGTTTAGTGTAAAAGATCCCAATACAACAACGGGTGTGCCAAACGCTGTATTAAGCGGAGACATATATATCCATCAGGGAACAGTTGTGTTTGTAAACAGAGTTACCGGTGAAAGAATAGTTGCAAGGCACGAGGTTATAAAAAATCCGCAAGGCATCAATAGAAGTGGCTGGTTTATAAGAGGGCAGAAATGTTGATGATGTCAAAATAATATTACAGATTACGTGTAATAGCTACTAGTTGATCCGACAGTTGAGGATTTTTATTTTAGTATTCAAAAGAGTTTGGATTAAATAATTACGGCTACTTCTGAAGCTTGATTCAGCATTTTTTCTATAGCTAAGTTACGGGATTCCATAAAAGTCTGCATCGGGGTTCTACCAAAGCAGTAACGGCCACTGTGAGGACGCTCTTCGTTGTAGTGGTTTATCCAGTCATCCACGTCTGCCTGTAGAGAAGCCAGGTCTTGATACAGTTTCCTGCGGAACGTAACAGCATAGAACTCGTCTTGCATTGTCCGGTGAAGGCGTTCGCAGATTCCATTGGATTGTGGGTGGCGAACTTTTGTTTTGCTGTGATCGATGTTCTCCAGCTGCAAGTAAAGCTCATATTCATGGTTTTCAGGCCTGCCATTGAACTCGGTTCCCCTGTCTGTCAACATTCTTAGGATAGGTATTTCCTGCGTATCCCCACAGCCAAGTATACCTTTGTGAGCATGCATGATGAAGATTGCTTTGTTGGCATATATAAGGATATATGTCAACAGGAAAAACATTAGTCAAACGTACAAGACACAGTAAAAATCAGGATTACTCAATCCCATTTTAATATCTTATTGGGATTATACATTAAATGTTGATGCCGCTGAATAAGCCAAAGGCTCTCAGTAGCCAGATGATAACGGCAATCACCACTACGATATTCAGGATTTGTTTGATTTTAGAATCCATTGGAATAAAGCGGTTGACCAGCCAAAGCAACAAACCAACCACAATCAAAACAATTACAACGTTTACAAGTGTAGAAGACATATGCGTTTTATTTATCTCCAAATATAACAATTATACAAGAGCTTACTAATAATAAAACTAAAGAATGAACGCAGGCTTTTTGAATGGTGTTCATTTTTGTTTGTCTCGTTATTAGAGGATAGTTCAGCCATTTTTTGGTTGTAGAATGTAGCTTTACCGAGCATAAATTTATTGCCCTTCTTTTTTCTCGGCGCCCATATTCTTAGTAGTCCTAAACTTGATAACCCTGCCTATGGCCAATAAAGAGCCTGCAAAGAGATGGAGCATTTTATTTTCCTAACTGGTTCAAATACGCTGGCGGAACAGGAGCTAGCATTAAATACAACCCTTTGCCGTAAGCCCTCAAAAAAAACGGCGTATTCTGGGGCTTCATGGCGTTTTGTGACTAATATCTTTAGTGTATGGTTCTATCAGTTACTTTCCGATACAAAACTTACTAAAAATATAATCCAGCTGGTCCTCATTCGTGATCTCGCCGGTGATCTCACCAAGATAATGCAAGGCTCTACGGATGTCTAAACTGAGCAGATCGCCGGGGATCTTTGCCTCCATGCCTTTTCGAACATCTACAATGGCAGATGATACCTGCATCAAGGCATTGTAATGTCGCGCATTGGTGACGATCGTACTTTCTATATTAACCTGGCCCTGCAACACTTTATCAACCAGCCTTTCTTTCAATACCTCCACATGATGGTGGGTCTTCGCAGATATATACAAGGCATCTATTCCTTCGAATTTCAAGGCGGCAGCCGCATCTCCCGATACGTCAGCCTTGTTTCCGATCAACAGATAATTTTGGTTTATTTCCCGAAGTTGCGCCACGGCTGCTTCCAACTCGCCATGGCTCTCCCCTTCTACGTCGAACATATAGACCACAATATCAGCATCCCGCATTTTCTCCCGGCTCTTCGCCACGCCAATGATCTCAATCACATCCTCACTGTCACGTATACCCGCGGTATCTATCAGCCTGAATAAGATACCATCTATGTTGATCACTTCTTCTATGGTGTCACGTGTAGTACCTGCGATCTCACTGACTATCGCGCGGTTCTCATTCAATAGACTGTTCAATAAAGTAGACTTACCTGCATTCGGCTTACCCACGATCGCCACTTTCACCCCGTTTTTGATCACATTACCCAGTTTGAAAGAATGGATCAATTCCGAGACGGAGCCGTCGATCTTATTGATCAATTGATACAACTGCGTCCTGTCCGCAAACTCCACGTCCTCCTGCGAGAAATCAAGTTCCAGTTCGATCAACGCCGAAAAACTGATCAACTGATCTCGCAGCTGCTTCAGCACCTCCGAAAATCCACCCCGTATGTTCTTCAAAGCAGTTTGCTGAGATGCCGCTGTATTAGAGGCTATCAAATCCGCTACTGCTTCTGCCTGGGTAAGATCGAGTTTACCATGCAAAAAAGCTCGCTGCGTAAACTCCCCTGGTTTTGCCATCCTGGCGCCAAGTGACACAAAAGCATTGATGATCTGCTCTTCGATATAGGGCGAACCGTGGCAGGAAATCTCCACCACATCTTCACCGGTGTACGACTTCGGACCACGAAATACGGATACCACCACTTCATCGAGCAATATCCCTTCATATTTCAACGTCCCCACGTGTATGGTATATCCGGGAACAGCAGTGAGGTCTTTCGAAGGGAAAACACTATCCGCTATAGCCAATGCATTGGGACCACTAAGCCTGATCACGCCTATGGCACTCACGCCATGCGCCGTCGCCAGCGCTACTATTGTATCATCCCAGGAACTGTACATCCCGCAAAGATAACAAGTGACGGCGAACCGGTTAAACTGTCCCGGGATATGCTCCACGCAAAATTCTATCTTTATCCGCATCGTACCGGCTGACCACATGGTCGTCCAGGTAAAACAGCTGACTGGCACCAACCGTGGCCATCCTCAAGTTGTTGGCAAAATGCGTTTTGAATTAGCCTGTCACGTGCTTGAAGCAGAAGTTAAATCTTCCTTCTCACAGGATGAACCTAGAGCCAAACAGACGAGAATAGCTACTAGGGGTTTCGTGTATGTTTTACTTTTCATGACATCTGGGCTTGTGACAAGCTATTAACCTCTAAGGAATCCTTTAGAGAAAATAGACGAAATGGAGCTTTCGCACGACTAAATACAACAAACCGCTACAAGGGTGGCTTACACATATGTTCAGCAAGTGACCCTCCATATTTAGACCAGCTGATGTGAACTGTTACATGTTTACCTTAAAAATAATCATGTTTGAATCTTGGAATGCAACGGCAAAGATTTCGTTTTTGTACGTGAATAACCCTGTGACAGCATGCAGTGGAGGAAGTGCGCTGGCCCAGAAATCCTTACCAACATCATATTTGTTGATCATATTGCTAGACAAGTAATAGAAACTTTTATTGCCGTCAGTAGTCACCCTCATGTTATTGTC
>JANMHK010000297.1:0-9464 GCA_031375135.1 Sphingobacteriales bacterium
GCAACATGCGATCTGGCCTTTCACCGTGGTAGGAAGACCACCACAAGAAGACACATCATTCGGACAACTCATCCATGAGATGACGGGCGAAGCGATTCCTAAAGAAATCCCAGGGTTGAAAGAAGTGCATGCCGTTGATGCCGCAGGCGTTCACCCCCTGCTGTTGGCCATTGGGAGCGAAAGATACACCCCTTACGCGCCGGCTAAACAACCTGCAGAACTGCTGACCATCGCAAACCATGTGCTCGGCACCGGACAGCTCAGTCTTGCTAAATACCTGTTCATCACGGCCGATGATGAGAACAAGATCAGCACACATCACATTGAAGCATACCTGCAGTTTATCCTGGAAAGGCTGCATCTTGACCGTGACATTCATTTTCACACCAATACCACCATGGACACGCTCGACTATTCCGGGTCGGGACTCAATACAGGAAGTAAGGTGGTGATCGCAGCATATGGCGAAAAGATCCGGGAACTCGCCAGAGAAATCCCTGAACCATTAAAAAACATCAGCCTGATCAAAGAAGTAAAACTGATCATGCCAGGCGTTATCGCAATACAAACGGGTACCTATCGTGATCAACAACAGACCCTGCAGGAACTTGATTTAATCAACGATTCGCTGAAGGGATCCCTCGACCTTTTATACGGCACCCCTTTGATCATTTGGTGTGATGATGCTTCCTTTGCCGCAGCCAGCCTCAGAAACTTCTTATGGGTTAGTTTTACCAGGAGTAACCCGGCTCATGATATCCATGGCATCGCAAGCTTCCAGGAATTCAAGCACTGGGGTTGTAAAGGACCTATGATCATCGATGCCCGTATCAAACCCCATCATGCCCCACCCGTGGTCTCGGATCCGGCCGTTGAAAAAAAAATAGACTCCTTATTCGCCAAAACAGGAAGCCTCGCTTCCTTAAAATCTTAATCATATGGCCGATTTCAATCCACCTCCATCGGGCGAAAATGTAAACACAGGTTTTGGGGTCCAGGCCAATGCAGTAGGTGAACGGTTTGTCAATAAAGACGGGAGTTTCAATATCACAAAAACGGGCTATCCCGCGTTGAAAAGGATGAGCATTTACTCCGGCCTGCTCGACCTGTCGGGTTGGAAGTTTTTAATCTTGCTCATTACGACCTACCTCGTGATCAACCTGTTGTTCACTGCAGGTTATTTGATTATTGGAAGCGATGGGTTAGAAGGTTTTAAGTCGGCCAGTTATTCAGGAAAGATCCTCGAGACCTTCTTCTTCAGCACTCAAACCTTTACCACTGTCGGGTATGGACGCATCAACCCCGTTGGAACCCTTACTAACTTCCTGGCCTCTTTTGAAACCATGATGGGTTGGTTGTTCTTCGCCCTGGTAACAGGTATCTATTACGGACGATTTACTCGGCCAAAGGCCTTCCTTCATTTTTCCATGAACGCCCTGATCTCTCCTTTTAAAAATGGAAAGGCCCTGATGATGCGGGTTGTTCCATACAAGAATGACCATTATCTGACCAACTCAAATATTTCCGTGAATGCGGCCATGTTGATCGGCACGGAATACCATTTCTACAGTCTGCAACTGGAACGGTCTTACGTAGATGCCTTAAGTACGAACTGGACCATTGTCCACCCCATAGACGAACAAAGTCCGCTATTTGGTTTAACGTCAAAAGATTTTGAAGAGCAGGATCTGGAGGTCTATGTCCATATCGATGGCTTCGATCCCATTTATTCAAATACCGTAATCAAAAGAACTTCATATACCTATAAAGAGATCATCTATAATGCGAAATTTAAATCGATGTTTCATATGTCCAAGGATGGATCTTCAACGGTACTGGAACTGAACAAACTCAATGCCTACGATCTCGTCTCCTGATCATTGTTGAACCACACTGCTCAGTACCGACCACACATTCTCGGCAACGATCTTATGACCTTCGGCGGTAGGATGAATGCCATCTTCCTGGTTGAGTGCCAGTTCCCCACCCACTTTATCGAGTAGAAAAGGGATCAGCATGGCTTTATTGTCTTCCGCCAGCTTCGCAAATACCCCATTGAACTGTTTCACATAGCGCTGACCCATACTGGGTGGAATTTGCATGCCGGCTATAACGATAGTTGCTGCCGGATAGGAAGCCCTGACTTTATCGATGATGGCCTGCAGATTCTTGAAGGTCTCTTCCGGCGATATACCTCGCAGCCCGTCGTTGGCCCCGAGTTCAAGCACAAATACATCCACAGGCTGCTTCAAGATCCAGTCGATCCGGCCATTACCACCTGCGGAGGTTTCACCACTTACTCCTGCGTTCACCACCTGGTAAGGGAGGCCCATGGAGTCCAGTCGTTTTTTGTTCAGGGCAGGAAAAGCCTTAGACGGATCCTCAAGCCCATAACCCGCTGTGAGACTGTCGCCAAAAAAAATAATGGTTTTCAATTTTTTGCCGGCGGAGGCACCGGCATCCTCTTTTTTGCCAGCGGCAGTTTTATCCTCGTTTGAACTGCCATTGTTGCAAGAGTAGCCGAGGCAAAGACAGAACAGAAATATATAGATCTTATTCATGATGAATGGTTGAACAAAAAAGCTTTCAACGTGTAAAAGCAAAATAGGATAAATTGGTATTGAAAACGGCGTGATGAATACAATATTAAGAACAGAACAGGTAAGAAAAACATATACCAGCGCAGGCAAGACCCTGACCGTTTTGGATAACATCAATTTTGAAGTAGCCGAAGGCTCCACGCTCGCCATTGTCGGCCCCTCAGGAAGTGGAAAAACAACCCTGCTTGGCCTCTGCGCAGGCCTGGACAGTGCAAGTTCCGGATCTGTGGTGTTGAACGATATCAGGTTGGAAACCCTCAATGAAGACCAACGGGCAGCCGTACGAAACCAGCATGTGGGCTTCATCTTCCAGAATTTCCAGCTATTACCTACCCTGACCGCCATCGAAAACATCATGGTGCCCCTGGAACTCAGGCGGGAAAAAAACATTCGCTCAAAAGCCTTTGAGCTGCTCGACAAAGTGGGCCTTGCAGAACGTGGTCATCACTACCCCGTTCAACTGAGCGGGGGCGAACAGCAAAGGGTGTCGCTGGCCAGGGCTTTCTCCAACAGGCCGAAAATCCTGTTTGCAGATGAACCTACGGGAAACCTGGACGCCGAAACCAGTGAGAAAATTGAGAATCTTTTATTCGACCTGAACAGGGATGCAGGCACCACGCTGATTCTGGTAACGCACAATGCAGAACTTGCCGCCCGAACCAATAAGATCATCCGGATCAAGGGCGGGAAACTGGTGGAAGAAAAACAAAACACAATCATTCTACCCTAATTAAATGCCTTTATGGATGTAAAATGGTTGGCTTTAATGGCCTGGCGCGACAGCAGGAGAAATTTATCAAGACTGCTCTTATTTATTTCGTCCGTGATCCTGGGCATCGCAGCGCTGGTCTCGATCTTCTCATTATCAGATACACTGAGCAGGGAAATAGATGAACAGGCTGCAACCCTGATCGGGGCGGATCTGCAATTCAACAGCAATAAAACGATCTCGCCCAAGGCGCATAAACTGATCGATTCGATCAAGGGAAAAAAATCAGAACAGAAATCCTTTGCATCGATGGTCTATTTCCCATCAAATGGTGGGACCAGGCTGATCCAGGTCAGGGCACTGGCAGGAGGATACCCTTATTACGGAACACTGGATACTAAACCTTTACAGGCGGGGATCGATTTTAGAAAAAACAACACTGCCCTGGTTGATAAAGCCCTGCTATTGCAATTTAATGTGAAGATCGGCGACTCAGTAAGAATCGGCGACCAGGGTTATATCATTTCAGGAAGCCTTGAAGCTGCACCCGGACAAACAGGCATTGCAGCAACGGTTGCCCCGGTGGTGTATATCCCGCTGTCCACCTTGTTGAAAACCGGATTGGTTCAAAAAGGAAGCCGCATCAGCACCACTATTTTTTACAAACTCGACAACCCAAAATCTGCAGAATCGCTTGTTGAAAAAATTGAACCGGCACTAAGAACAGAAGGAATTGACATCGATACCATTGAATCAAAAAAAGAACAAACCGCGAGATCGTTTAAAGACCTTTCCCGTTTCCTGTCGTTGATCGGATTCATTGCGTTGTTATTGGGTTGTATCGGTGTGGCCAGTGCCATTCATATTTATGTACGGGAAAAAATTGGCAGCATCGCCGTGTTGCGCTGTCTGGGAGCACTTCCACCCAGGCTTTCATGATCTTCCTGATCCAGATCGTGGTGATCGGGCTGATCGGTTCTATCGCCGGCGTGATCCTCGGTACATTCATACACCAATTTCTCCCTTATGTTTTGCAAGATATTCTGCCGGTAAAACTACACCCTGAGTTGTCGTGGTCCGCTGTCTGGAAAGGCCTGGTCCTGGGCCTGATCATCTCCGTTTTATTTGCCTTGCTCCCCTTGGTCTCTATCAGAAAAATATCACCGCTCAATACATTAAGAATTTCTTACCAGCAGGAATTAAAGAGAGATTTCCTTACGGTTCTTGTTTACCTGCTCATCATCTTATTCATTTTGCTTTTCACGCGTTTGCAACTGAAAAGCTGGCGTGAAGCGATGGCATTTACAGCCGGGGTTATCTTAGCATTTGGCGCACTAACGCTGATCGCAAAGGCATTGATGTGGACAACAAGAAAATTCTTCCCAAGTTCCTGGAGTTATCTATGGCGGCAGGGACTGTCGAATTTATACCGCCCGAATAATCAAACCACGATCCTACTCGTATCCATTGGCCTGGGCACCGCACTGATCACAACGCTGATCCTGATCCAGTCGTTATTACTCAATCGCCTGACCTTATCATCATCAGGCAATCAACCCAATATTATTCTGTTTGATATCCAGACCAGCCAGCGGGAACAGGTGATGCAACTTACCCGTCAATCAGGGTTAGACGTGAAAGGCACCGTGCCCATCGTGAACATGAGACTGGAATCCATTAACAATATCACGGCAGAAACGTTGGTGAAAGACAGTACCATCAAGATCCAGCCCTGGGTATTCAGCAGGGAATACCGCGTCACATTCCGCGACAGCCTGATCAGTTCCGAAAAGATCACCAAGGGCAAATGGAACGCTGTTGCCGGGAAAGAAATAATTCCCGTGTCTGTAGAGGAAGGCTATGCGAAACGAAATGACATCAATATTGGCGACACACTCAACTTCAATGTACAGGGTACCATGATCAGCACGGTAGTTGGCAGTTATAGAAAAGTGGACTGGAACCGGATCCAAACCAATTTCCTAGTTGTATTTCCATCAGGGGTGTTGGAGAATGCACCACAGTTCCATGTATTGCTCACCCATGTTCCTTCTGTAGAAGCTTCGGCAAAATTTCAGCAGACACTTGTCAAAAGCTTTCCCAATGTGTCGGTCATTGATCTAGGATTGGTGCTTAGTATTCTGGATGACATCCTGGGCAAGATCAGTTTTGTAATACGCTTCATGGCTGGGTTCTGCATCATCACGGGCCTGATCGTATTGATCGCTTCGGTGCTCATCAGCAAATATCAGCGGGTGCAGGAAAGTGTTTTATTGAGAACACTGGGCGCGGGCAGAAAACAGATTTACATGATCAACGCGATTGAATATTTTTTCATCGGAGCGATGGCGGCTACAACCGGTATCGTGCTGGCCTTGCTCGCTGCATGGACCCTGGCCTACTATAGTTTTGACATGAGTTTTAATCCTGATCCCGTGCCCATGATCATCATATTTTTATCGATCTGTTTTCTTACTGTATTTATTGGCCTGTTGAATATCAGAACCATCGTATCAAAATCTCCACTGGAAATACTCAGACAGGAATGACAGATGCTATTTTTGCGGAAAATGAATTTTAATCCTTTCAATGCCATAGCCAATCAGCTGCTCAAGTACTTCCAGGTCAAGATCATCGAGCTTCTTTATGTGAATACAAGACCCGCTTAGTTTGTATTTTCCGAGTGATTTCAACAATGTATTTGATTGATCAACTTTAATATTGGTATAAAGTGTGATATGCTGTTTTCTTGGAGCAAATCCAGTCAGATAAAAATTACCTTCCCGCCCGCTGGCATATTTGTAGTGAAAATTGCCAAATCCAACCATCATTTCTCCCCACATCACGGGCTTGCTACCCGAAACTTTTTCCATCAATTTTGCCAAACGCTGGCAATCCTTCTGTTGCTGCGGGTCGTCTAACGCAGTGAGAAAGGCCTTCACGGATGCTTTAGTTGGCTGGGTTTTATTCTCAGCTGCTGCCATGGTAAAATATTGTTTGTTGAATATGGTCAAAAAAAACGGTTTTACCAAGGCATCAGTCTTTTAGTACCCGGCCCTGGTGGATTCAAGATTGTCAGGGGGTAGCTATTGAAAATCAACCGGTGCGGGGGAGATACCCTATAACTGGAAGAAATACTAGTGGCTTTGTCTTATTTTTGCCCATGCTTAAAATTGGGGTATTCGGTGTGGGCCATCTTGGGAAATTCCACTTAAACAACTGGAAGAATATAGAAAACGTTGAGATTGTAGGATTCTTTGATCCAAACGACCAGGCGGCGAATGAGGTTTCTGAAAAATATGGGCTGAAAAGATATTCGAATGCCGAAGACCTGATCAAAGAGATCGATGCTGCCGATATTGTTGCCCCCACTACCTACCACTTCGATCTATGCCAGCTGGCCCTGCGCAATGGCAAACATGTTTTTGTAGAAAAACCGATGGCGGATACCATGGACCAGGCCCGTGAGATCCTTGAACTGGTCAAAGAATCCAAGGTCAAGTTCCAGGTGGGCCATGTAGAAAGATTTAACCCCGCTTTCCTGGCTTTAAAAAACAGACCACTCAACCCCATGTTCATCGAGGTACACAGGCTCGCGCAGTTCAATCCGCGCGGTACCGAAGTGAGTGTTATCCTCGACCTGATGATCCACGACATAGACATCCTCCTGCACCTGGTAAAAAGTGATGTGAAAAATATTTTTGCCAGTGGTGTTGCGGTGATGACAGAAACACCAGATATCGCCAACGTCAGGATAGAGTTCAACAACGGCTGCGTGGCGAACCTCACCTCGTCAAGGATCTCCATGAAAAGAATGCGAAAAATGAGGTTGTTCCAGAAAGATGCTTATATCGGAATTGATTTTCTCGAGAAGAAAACAGAGATCATTAAACTGAAAGCAGAGGGTGATGAAGAACTTTTCAATTTCGATATTGAAACACCGCAAGGCACCAAAACACTGGCCATCGAAAATCCCGAAATTAAAGAGGTCAACGCCATCGAAGCAGAACTAACTGCTTTCCGGGATGCGATCCTCGGAAACCAACGGCCACCAGTAAACGAAATCGATGGCTATATGGCTATGGAAGTAGCCCATGAAATCCTGAAAAAGATCGTGCTCGGCCCTTCCAGCCAATCTAATCTATGAAGGTTCAGAACCGAATATCCATTGCCTGGTACGCGGTCAGTGACCTGCTAACTTCGTCACTCGCGTGGGCAATATTTTTCATATCGAGGAAACATCTGCTCGGGGAACCCGCTACCCTGCAAAACGCCGTATTCACGGATACCAAATTCTGGCTCGGCATTCTACTGATTCCACTGGGCTGGATCTTCCTGTACACCTTGCTGGGCTCCTATGAATCACTGTACCGGAAATCCCGTTTGAACGAGTTTATTACCTGTTTTTTTGCCACGCTGTTGGGAACAACCGTTCTCTTCTTTCTATTCATCCTGGACGATGGCCGACAGGAAATTTCCTATTACTACCCGGCTTTTTTTATTCTCTGGTTTTTGAACATGATCTTGCAAACCATCGGGAGAAATCTTTTACTGGGCATTGCCAAAGCACAGATCTTGCGCGGAGATGTGTTGTTCCAAACCCTGCTGGTAGGAAATGAATCGACGGCAACACAATTGTTGTTAGAGTTGCAATCAAACCATCATTGGCTGGGGTACAAATTCTCAGGATATTTTACGCCTGATGAAACCCCAAATGGATTGCGTACCTATCTTCCCTATCTGGGCAAGATGGAACAGCTTGACGAATTCCTTAAAACCAATCACGTCGACCTCGTCATCATCGCATTGGAAAAACCCCATGGTCAGCAAGTGGAAACTGTTGTGAATGTGCTGAGTCGTTATGACCTGGATATTAAACTCGCACCCGACACGATAGATATCCTTGCAGGATCCGTCAAAACAAATAATGTTTTCGGACCTGCGCTGATTGATATCAACACGGCCCTGATGCCTCGTTGGCAACAGAATATAAAAAGAGCGATTGATATCGTCGTGTCTCTTTTTGGATTGATCTTCCTTTCCCCTTTGATCCTGTATGCAGCCATCAGGGTTAAATTTTCTTCTCCCGGACCCATCATCTATTCACAGGAAAGAACCGGATATAAAGGCAAGACTTTCCGAATATTTAAACTGCGCTCCATGTTTAATCATGCCGAGGCGGAAGGACCGCAATTATCTTCCTCAGCCGATCCCCGCATTACCAATTGGGGCAAAACCATGAGAAAATGGCGTATCGATGAGCTGCCACAGTTTTGGAACATACTCAAAGGCGACATGAGCCTGGTGGGCCCACGCCCCGAAAGAAAATTCTACATCGATCAGATCATTCAGAAACATCCGCACTATATCCACCTGCAAAAAGTAAAACCCGGACTGACGAGCTGGGGCATGGTCAAATTTGGCTATGCAGAGAACACCGGTCAAATGACGGAACGGATGAAATACGACCTTGTTTATATAGAAAATATATCGCTGGCACTGGATTTTAAGATACTGATACATACCTTACGAATCTTGATCACCGGAAAAGGAAAATGATAATAAAATTAGCCCCACTGAAACATATCCTGATTTGCTTATTCTGCTTTGGCATAGCGCCGGTTTTTGGCCAGGACTACTGGCAGCAGAAAGTGGATTACAAAATGAATGTCCGCCTTCATCCCAACGACAACACGCTGGATGCCACGGCCTGTATACAGTACACCAATCATTCACCCGATACCCTGCGCTTCATTTGGTTCCATATCTGGCCAAACGCGTATAAGAACGACAAAACAGCATTCAGTGACCAGCAACTTGAAAACGGAAACACTAAATTCTATTTTTCTTCTCCTGAGGAAAAAGGATATATCAACAGACTGGACTTCCGGGTGGATGAACAAGTGTTAAAAACTGAGGACCATCCTGAACATATCGACATCATCAAAATCTTCTTGCCAGCCCCACTCGCACCCGGCTCAACCATAACCATAACCACGCCTTTTCATGTCAAACTACCTTACGATTTTTCGAGAGGCGGGTATTTTGGCAAAACATACCAAATCACACAATGGTACCCCAAACCCGCGGTGTACGATAAAAATGGTTGGCACCCCATGCCCTATCTCGATCAGGGAGAATTCTATTCAGAGTTC
>JANMHK010000318.1:0-3080 GCA_031375135.1 Sphingobacteriales bacterium
ACCTGAAAAACATAGGTAATATCTTTCCAAAAGTTCTGCCCGAGGACATTGTGTTCATCTCATTACGCGATTTTGAGAAGGAAGAAAAATTCCTGATCGAAAAATATGGCATGAAGGTGTTCACCACCAGTGAAGTCAGAAGAAAAGGACCGGAAAATATTGTCAGATCAGTGGTGAGATATCTGGCCGACTGCACAGATATTTATATCAGTTTCGACGTAGACTGTCTTGATGCCGGCATCACCAAAGGAACAGGCACCCCTGTTGAAAATGGACTTCGCGAAAGGGAAGCTGAGGATCTGGTATCTAAATTCATGCAGATGAGAAAAGTCTGTTGTTTTGAGATCACCGAAGTGAATCCAACCCTTGACAGGGAGAACCTCATGGCTGAAATTGCTTTTAATATTCTGCAGCGAAGTGTGAACATACTTTTGATGAACTAATTCCATGAACAACAAGAACGTGCTTTTCCTGAACCGGATCAAACATTTTACATATCGCTTCATGCCCTGGTTGAAAGAAGTGACGGCCTACTGTGAGAAGTACGACCTACTTTTCATTTTTCGTAAGGGCGATGTCATCGGAAGGGATATTGCTTATAAATTGGGAGTGTACGGAGAAGATCATGTGAACAGTTACATGAAGAACCACCTGGGCTTAGTGAAAGGCGGGATCATGCTGGACGTGGGCGCCAATATAGGCTGGTATAGTTTGGTGATGGCCAAAGAATGCGGATTGAAAATTTATGCTTTCGAGCCCGATCCGTTTAACTTTTCCGCCTTGACCCGGAACATCACAAACAACCGGATCAAGGGGGTGGAAGCTTTCCAGAATGCGATCGCGGACCGCGAAGCAAAAATGAAACTGCACCTCTACAAATCTTACAATACGGGCCGCCACTCGTTGATCGATCATGGCAAAACCGGAAAGTTTGTGGAAGTGGATACGCTGACCGTAGATGGATTTATGGAAAAGCAGGGTCTGAGTACCGCATCCGTAGAAATGTTCAAGATCGATATCGAAGGATTTGAAATGGCTGCATTTCGTGGTGCCCGCGAGACGTTGAAAAGAACACGCTATATATTCAGTGAATTCTCTCCGGAGATCATGAAAACCATCCATGAAAATCCGGCTGCATTTACGGATCTTTTCGAAAATCTTGGATTCAAAGCCTTTGATATTCTTGACGAACACCACGCGAAACCGGTGGATCATCAGTTGCTTCGGTCAATGACTACCGGTGTTCACAATATCCTCTGGTCGAGGAATGATGTTCCCTAATCCCCACCGAGTACTTTAATCATAGCTTCCTCAAAACGCAAAGACTGATAACCGAGTTCCTGTCTTGCTTTGTCTGTGATCAATGGCGTACGCAGGGGCCTGGCAGCTGGTTGTGAAAAAACAGCAGCATCCACTTTTGTGATCAGCCCTTTATCCAGTTTCAGATGTTCCGCCACCCTGATCGCAATATCCCAGGGCGATAACATATCGCTCCCTGACATATGCCAGACACCCGCTGCTTTTTTTTCTGCAATCAGGAATAATCCCCTTGCGAGATCAGCGGCATAAGTTGGTGTGCGGAGTTGATCGGAAACTACTTTTATAGGCTGTTTTTTTTCCAGGGATTCACGCACCCAAGAAATGATATTGGGCCGGGTGCCTGACAAAACGTTGCCATAGACCAATCCGGTTCTAACGATGGCCCATGGAGCAGGATAATCAGAAACCGCTTGCTCCGCCATCCATTTTGTGTTCCCGTAATAATTCACCGGGGCAAGCTGATCTTCTTCCCTATAGGGACCATCGATACCGGAAAACACGAAGTCGGTCGACAAATAGATGAAAAAAGCACCAGAAATGGCAGCGGCCTCCAGCAAATTCTTTGTGCCCACTACATTCACCTGATAGGCATCTTCCCTGTTCAACTCACAATGATCGGGCTGGGCATTGGCCGCACTATGGATCACAAAGTCCGGTTTGTGTTTGACAAAAACACGTTGCACAGCGAGAGCATCAGAAATATCCATGTCTTCATACAAATAAGTCCCCTCAGGCAATCTGTTGGGGCCCCTGCCTGAAATGATCACCGTTCCGGGCCACGACTTCAATATCCTGAACAGATATTGACCTACGAGGCCATGAATTCCGGTAACCAGTAGGGTTTGATTCGTCATATTTTAAAATTAAATATTTCCTGCATGCAGCAGGAACGGGTTCTCCCCGAAGTATTCAGTTCATTATTTTGTTCAAAGCATCTTATCTTCACGCTCCTTTTCAGCAGGAATTGCTATTTTTAATGGGTCAACCTGTTAATTCTAAACGATTTAGCCTGCTGAAAAAATTGCCAATCCAATTGGAATGAATAAAAAAATCAGCAAGATAGGCGTTCTTACTTCGGGCGGAGATTCCCCCGGTATGAATGCCTGTATACGTGCCGTGGTCCGAACCGGCATCTACGAGGGATATGAAGTGTATGGGATCATGCGTGGATACCAGGGTATGCTCGATGATGATATCCATAAAATGGAATCACGGAGTGTGGCGAATATTATCCAGCGGGGCGGCACCATACTGAAAACAGCCCGGTGTAAAGACTTTTTGGAATATGAAGGCCGTAAAAAGGCATATGAAAACCTCAAGAAAAGAGGGATAAACGCATTGGTGATCATTGGTGGCGACGGATCATTCCGTGGGGCACAGATCTTCGCCAACGAATTCGATATCCAATGCATCGGGATCCCGGGTACCATCGACAAGGATATTGCCGGAACAGATTTCACCATTGGCTTTGATACCGCAGTAAACACGGCTGTGGAAGCCATTGATCGCGTCAGGGACACGGCAGATGCGCACGACAGGCTGTTCATCATTGAAGTCATGGGTCGTGATGCGGGTTATATTGCCCTGCATAGCGGCATCGCTACAGGCGCAGAAAATATCCTGATTCCCGAACGCAAAACCAATATGCAGGAACTGATCGATTCACTGCTTGAAAAAGAAAAGCGAAGAAAGCTCGTTAACCTGGTGGTGGTCGCGGAAGGAGATGATTTCGGCGGTGGCAATGAAGTGGCCAAAGTGAT